>JAYVRS010000187.1:0-2367 GCA_043776185.1 Bryobacteraceae bacterium
CATCGACTTACTCGTCGGGAGGGGATAGTTATTCGCACTTTACGCGGGACGGTGCGCGGCGCGGATGAGGCGGAGTAACTCTTCGCCTTCGTCGACATCGAGCTCCACTTTGAGCCAGTACACGGGCGCGGCGAGTCCTAGCGTTTCCACTTTCACCCAATCTTTCTCCGTGGTGAGCAAGCCGTCGGGGGCGGCCTTGGTGAGCGGTTCGAGTTCACTAGCTTGATAGCGATGATGATCGGGGAAGGCGGTGAACGAGACGGGTTGCCACCCGAGGGAAGCCACCGAGGCGCGAAAGCTACCGGGATTGGCGAGGCCGCAGAAAGCCGCGTAGCTGCCCGGAGGAAGAGTGATGGGCTGGTCGCCACGCATCCAAGTAACGGGCCGGATGCTGGCTCGCACGATGGGGGCGCGAGTGTTTTCCTGACGAATGCGAGCGAGGAGCCTGGTGTAACGCCGGGCGGTTTGGGTGCGCGTAAGCACCACAAAACCCGCACGGCTCAAAGCGGAGATGGGCTCACGCAAACGTCCCACGGGCAGCAGGTGGCCGCCGCCAAAAGGATCCTGCGTATCGATCAGCACGATGTCAAAATCGCGGGCTAACGGCCAGTGTTGAAAGCCATCATCGAGCAGAAAGGTGCCGGGAGAAAAGACGCGGGCCAAGGCTTGGGCGGCGGCGCGACGATCGCTGCCGATGCCCACGGCGACGCGGCCGGAACGCAGAAAGATCTGGGCCTCGTCGCCCGTCTGGCTCAATGGGGCCGAGGCTCCGGGAGGCAAGGCGAGGATCTGACGGCTCTGGCGGCCATAGCCTCGCGTGAGCACCGCGGAGCGAGGCAGCCGCTCGGCGAGCCATAACGTCAGGGGGGTCTTACCGGCGCCACCGTAAGTGAGATTGCCCAGGCTGACGGTGGCCGGCGCGAGGCGATGTCCGCGCCCGCGAAGCCCACGGTCGAGCTTGACGCCAGCGAGCCATAACCACTCCAACGGAGCTAGCCACCAGAAACTGGGCTCATGGGTTAGTGACTGATCGATAACTTGGAGAACTGACTTTAAAGCGCGAGCGGTAGCGCCTCGTTCGCGGGCGGCGACTAACTGAGCGTGAGCGCCATACTCACCGGGATTCGTGAGTAACTCCGCCACGGTAGGCGCTAACTGACTTACAGAAGAAATTTGACGAATAGCACCTTGGTTTAGAAACTGAAGTACCATCTCGGCAAAGTTTTGGTTATTGGGGCCGACAATAATGGGCCGGGCGAAGTACGAAGGTTCCAGTACGTTGTGGCCACCGCGACGGGCGAGAGTACCACCCATAAAGACCACGTCGGCGAGGGCAAAGGCTCCACTCAATTCACCCATGGTGTCTAACAAGAGCACGCCGGGAAGAGTAAGTGGCCCCAGGGCGGAGCGGCGGACGAAGGCGATGTCGGCGTTGCGGAGTTTTTCAGCCACGATCTCGAAACGCTCGGGACGGCGGGGCGCTAGGACTAGCAGGAGACCGGTACCGGAGAGTTGCTGGTAGGCGGCGATGACGGCATCGTCCTCGTCCACATCGCCTTCAACGAGGGGCGGCATGGTGCTGGCGGCGATCCAGACGGCGCTGGGATTGAGCCGTTGCACCCAGGTACGGAGGGCCTCGGCTGGCTCGGGCGGGGTGGCGTCGTATTTCAGATTGCCTACCGATTGCACACGTTCCGGATCTCCCAACAGGAAGCGATAGCGTTCGGCGTCCTGCTCGCTTTGAGCCAGGATGCAGTCGGCACAGGCCAGGACGGGGCGGAAGAGCCACCAGAAGCGCTGGTAGCGGGGCCAGGCACGGTTGGAGATGCGGCCATTGAGGACGATGAGACCGGCGCCACGGCGCTTGGTTTCGCGCCAGAGGTTGGGCCAGATTTCGGTCTCAAAGATGATGACGGCGAGGGGGTCGAGGTGGCGGAGGGTGAGGCGGACGGCCCAGCAGAGGTCGATGGGGGAGTAAAAGATATGGTCAGCGAGTGCGCCGAGGCGCTGTTCGGCGATGTCGCGGCCGGCGAGGGTAGTGACGGAGACGTAGATCGGGATGCCGGGGAGGGTGGCTTTCAGTTGGCGAATCATTTCGACGCTGGAAAGGACTTCGCCGACGGAGACGGCGTGCAACCAAAGCCCACCGCGCTGCGTCCGCCGAAAGGAGAGTTTGCCGAAGCGCTCGGCGAGATTTTTGGCGTACTTGCGGTTCCGCACGATCCGGCCTAGCAAATACACTAGGAGCAGCGGCAGCGAGAGCGCGCCAAGGGCTCGATAGAGGAGAAATATGAAACGGACCGCCATGCGATTTGCCAAGACCTGTATTTTACTGGCCCCGGTGCTGTTGGCGCTGGATAAAGATGC
>JAYVRS010000188.1:0-2367 GCA_043776185.1 Bryobacteraceae bacterium
CATCGACTTACTCGTCGGGAGGGGATAGTTATTCGCACTTTACGCGGGACGGTGCGCGGCGCGGATGAGGCGGAGTAACTCTTCGCCTTCGTCGACATCCAGCTCCACTTTGAGCCAGTACACGGGCGCGGCGAGTCCTAGCGTTTCCACTTTCACCCAGTCTTTCTCCGTGGTGAGTAAGCCGTCGGGGGCGGCCTTGGTGAGCGGTTCGAGGTCACTTGCTTGGTAGCGATAATGATCGGGGAAGGCGGTGAACGAGACGGGATGCCACCCGAGAGAGGCCACCGAGGCGCGAAAGCTGCCGGGATTGGCGAGGCCACAGAAAGCGGCGTAGCTGCCCGGAGGAAGATTGATGGGCTGGTCGCCACGCATCCAGGTAACGGGCCGGATGCTGGCTCGCACGATGGGGGCGCGAGTGTTTTCCTGACGAATGCGAGCGAGGAGTTTGGTGTAGCGCCGAGCGGTTTGGGTGCGAGTGAGCACCACAAAACCGGCGCGGCTCAGCGCGGAGATGGGCTCACGCAAACGGCCCACGGGCAGCAGATGGCCGCCGCCGAAGGGATCCTGCGTATCGATCAGCACGATGTCAAAATCGCGAGCCAAGGGCCAGTGTTGAAACCCATCGTCGAGCAGAAAGGTGCTGGGAGAAAAGACGCGGACGAAGGCCTGGGCGGCGGCGCGACGATCACTGCCGATGCCGACAGCGACGCGGCCGGAACGCAGAAATATCTGAGCCTCGTCGCCGGTCTGGCCCAACGGGGCCGAGGCTCCGGGGGGCAAGGCGAGGATCTGACGGCTCTGGCGACCGTAGCCTCGCGTGAGCACCGCGGAGCGAGGCAGTCGCTCGGCAAGCCACAACGTCAGGGGGGTCTTGCCGGCCCCACCGTAAGTGAGATTGCCCAGGCTGACGGTAGCCGGCGTGAGCCGATGTCCTCGCCCGCGAAGCCCACGGTCTATCGTGACGCCGGCGAGCCATAGCCACTCCAGAGGAGCTAGCCACCAGAAGCTGGGCTCATGGGTTAATGACTCGTCAATAACTTGGAGAACTGATTTGAGGGCGCGAGCGGTGGCGCCGCGTTCGCGGGCGGCGACTAACTGAGCTTGGGCGCCATACTCACCAGGATTAGTGAGTAACTCCGCCACGGTGGGCGCTAACTGACTTACAGAAGAAATTTGACGAATAGCACCTTGGTTTAGAAACTGAAGTACCATCTCGGCGAAGTTTTGGTTATGGGGACCGACAATAATGGGCCGGGCGAAGTACGAAGGTTCCAGTACGTTGTGGCCGCCGCGACGAGCGAGAGTGCCCCCCATAAAGACCACGTCAGCGAGGGCGAAGGCACCGCTCAATTCCCCCATGGTGTCTAACAAAAGGACGCCAGGAAGAGTAAGTGGCCCCAGGGCGGAGCGGCGCACGAAGGCGATGTCGGCGTTGCGGAGTTTTTCCGCTACGATCTCGAAGCGCTCGGGCCGGCGGGGCGCTAGGACTAACAGGAGACCGGTACCAGAGAGTTGCTGGTAGGCGGCGATGACGGCATCGTCTTCGTCCACATCGCCCTCCACGAGGGGCGGCATGGTGCTGGCGGCGATCCAGACGGCGCTAGGGTTGAGCCGTTGCACCCAGGTCCGGAGCGCCTCGGCGGGCTCGGGCGGTGTGGCGTCGTATTTCAGATTGCCTACCGATTGCACACGCTCCGCATCTCCCAATAGAAAGCGATAGCGTTCGGCGTCCTGCTCGCTTTGGGCCAGAATGCAGTCGGCGTGGGCCAGGACGGGGCGGAAGAGCCACCAGAAGCGCTCGTAACGGGGCCAGGCACGGTTGGAGATGCGGCCGTTAAGGACGATGAGACCGGCGCCACGGCGCTTGGTTTCGCGCCAGAGGTTGGGCCAGATTTCGGTCTCGAAGATGATGACGGCGAGGGGGTCGAGGTGGCGGAGGGTGAGGCGGACGGCCCAGCAGAGGTCGATGGGGGAGTAAAAGATATGGTCGGCGAGTGCGCCGAGGCGCTGTTCGGCGATGTCGCGGCCGGCGAGGGTGGTGACGGAGACGTAGATCGGGATGCCGGGGAGGGTGGCTTTCAGTTGGCGAATCATTTCGACGCTGGAAAGGACTTCGCCAACGGACACGGCGTGCAACCAAAGGCCACCGCGCTGCGTCCGCCGAAAGGAGAGCTTGCCGAAGCGTTCGGCGAGATGCTGGGCGTATTGGCGGTTTCGCACGATCCGGCCTAGCAAATACACTAGGAGCAGCGGCAGCGAGAGCGCGCCGAGGGCTCGATAGAGGAGAAATATGAAACGGACCGCCATGCGATTTGCCAAGACCTGTATTTTACTGGCCCCGGTGCTGTTGGCGCTGGATAAAGATGC
>JAYVRS010000189.1:0-2366 GCA_043776185.1 Bryobacteraceae bacterium
AACATGCCCTTTCTGCGACTCACCGCCACCGCCTCGCTGGCGCTGATGACGCTGGTGGTCTTCGCCATCACTTCTCGGCTCACCGATTGGGGCTATGGACTCGGCACGGCTTTTATCTTCCTGAGTTACTTGTCCGCCTCTACCTACATGATCATCGCGAACCATCGCTGGGTGTCAGCGGCCTTCGCCTGCGCCGCGCTTTGGGCGGCCTTCGAGGCTGTCGGGAAGACCAAGCCGCCCCTCCTGTGGCTCTTAGCCGGCACGGCCACCGCTGCCGCCGCCTGGACCACGCCCTCCTTCATCATCGGGATCGCGGTGTACGCCTTGTGGCTAGCCTTTACGCAACGCCGCTCGCTGCTGCCCTTCTTCGGCGGCATCCTCCTGGTAAGTCTTCCCGCCATCGGATGGCTTGCGGCCCACGGTGCGTTGATGCCGATGATCGATAACCTCGTCTGGGTCGCGTCCCGCTACAGCAAGGCGAATTCCCTGCCCTATGCCTATAGCCCCAGCGGATGGGACGTGAAGAGTTGGAGCGACCCGGCTCTGTCCCTCTACTTCCGTCTCATGTCGGCCATCTCGATCGGGCGCTACCTCGTCGCCCCCATCAGTCTCCCACTGCTGCTCGCCACGTACGCTTTTTTGGCTTGGCGCAAGAAGTTGGACCCTCAACGGCAGTTGCTCGTACTCGGCTCCGCCGCCCTTTTCTCCACCGCTTATCCGCGTTGGGACGTCAACCAAATGCTATTTGTCATGGCGCCTGCGGCCATCTTGTTTTCGCTGCTCGCGTTCCGCTTGCCCAAGCTGGCCCAGCCCGTGCTCACCGCCGTGTTGGTGATGTGGGCCGCCATCAACTACAGCTCGGCCCTTCGCGTGTCGGCGGACGACCCCTCTATTCCCACGCGCGCCGGCATTCAACGCTCCCCCATTTCGATTGCCACCGCCTATGAAACCCTCGAACGCCACATACCGGAAGGCTCCACGCTCTTCGCTTACCCATATATGCCTTCGCCGGGCTTTGCCCTGCACACCCGAAACCCGGTTCGCTATTCCTACATACAACCCGGCATGATGTCGAAGCAGGACGAAGCTCAAGCCCTCAGCGACCTTCAGCGACATCCGCCGCGCTTCGTGCTGCGGCAGTACTTCCCCCCCGATCAGATCCTCAATACTTGGCCCAACTCCGACCGGTCGACCCTTGTAATGGCTTCGATCGAGAACTTCTTCGACACCCGTTACCACCTAGTGGAGCGCGTTCGTTCCATCCGCTTCGACATACAGTTGGTGGAGTTGAATCAGTAACTCAACAGGCCTGTGCCGAGATTACTGGCCGCGAACCACGAGAGCGAAAGGTGGGGAAACGCGGCCATCGAGCGAGATGGTCGTAACCGCGATGCCGGTAGGCGCGATCGGCGAAATCGCAAAGGTGATCAGGTGAACGCCGTTGGCCGGCTGCACCTGCTGGGGCGTATGTTCGATGCCGCCCACATTGATCGACAGACGGCTGGCCGACACCGCGTCGCCCAAACCAGCCACCGTGAGCACGATAGTTTCGCCGGGCCGGGCCGGGCGATTGGCATCAATATTAGCCCCCAACTGGGCCGCAGCGGCGATGATCTGTGGCGGGGGCGGATCCACCACAAAGAGAATCGGAAGGCTGGTGTCGTTGCCCACGGTGATGCGCAACGGCAGCGGACCCGGGGCTAAGCCCGCCGGCACTACGAAGCTGACGGCGTTGCCATTCAGAATCGCCCCGGCCACCGGACGGTCATTCAACAAAACATTCACCTGTCCCGAAACGGCCGGACCATTCAGCATTACCGTCGCCGTGGAGCTAGAAGCGGCACTGGCCGACGAAAGACTCAACTGGCGGGGATTGGCGGCCAGAATGACAAATGCGGCCGCCGGCAGTTGCTGCAAGCCCGAGATCAGCGTCACATTCACGACACCAGGCACCGCATTGGCGGCCACCAGAACGTTGGCCACCACGCGATTGCTGGCCGTCACCCACACCCGCCGCACCACAATATCGCTCGACCCAAAGCCCACCGCGACTTGGCCCTCCACAAAGTTCGTGTTGACACCGGTAATCTCCAGCATTGCCTCCGTACCCGCCGCCAAACCGCCGGGGTTGGCCACAAAGATGCCCTCCGCGCCTTCAAGGTTCACCGAGAGCGGGTTGTTCCCGGTAAGGAAAAGCGAACTCTGCCCATCGGGGTTGAGCGCTACTAGAGCGGCGCGATGGCCATTGGGAGCCGAGGGCACGACAACCGTCAAGCGTTGCGTGGATTCGTCGTAGCCGCGCGTGGTGGCGGCTACGCCATCCACCAGAATGCGGGTCTCCGCCGACAAGCCACTGCCGCCCACCA
>JAYVRS010000190.1:0-2363 GCA_043776185.1 Bryobacteraceae bacterium
GCGCGCCTGCCAGGCTGGCATGGCGGCGCGCGCTCCGATTCTGAGCGCCGGTGCCGAAAGGATCGCGGCGCGCACTAAGTTCGGATGATCGTGCAGCAGGCGCAAAGCGATGTTACCGCCCATCGAGTGCGCCACCAGGTAAATCGGCGCGCCGGAATATTGCTTTAGATATTGTTCTAAGTCAGCCGCATCGTGCTCGAAGCCGACGGAATGGGCCATCTGCGGATCGGGTAAGTAGCGTTGCGATCCACCTTGCCCGCGCCAGTCAAGGGTGCCCACGTTATAGCCATGCGCGAGTAAGTCATTGAAAGTTTCGAAATACTTTTCCGCAAACTCGGTATAACCGCCCACCACGACGATGGTCGCCTTAGCGGGTGAGGGGGACATGGGCTTGGCCGAGCCCGAGCGGAGTCTGGCCCCATCCCGGCTTTCAAAGATACCCCACTCCCACGTGGCCGGCCGGCTGAAGCGCTGCGCCAATCCCTCCGGCAGCGGACCCACTCGAGGGACCGCCGCCAAGGGATTTCCGGAGCGCCAGTTCAGCAGGGCCACGACCGTCGCCGCTACTACCATCGGCCCAATCGCGCGGCGCCACATCAGCGTAATTTACTTAATCTTCGAGTAATCGGTTGGCTCCAGAAATACGCTCTCCACCTTCTGGTTGATCTTGCCATCTTTCTCCGACTCGGCCGCGACTTTCTTCCATTCCGGATCGTTGCGGAACGCATCCCAGGACTGCTTGGCGGCGTCGCGGCTGGCGTGCGAAATGATGTAAATCAGCGTGTTGTTCTTGGTCGGGGCGTCCATCGGGGTCCAGTAGCCGATGTTGGTCATGCCATGCTTTTCAAAGATTCGGGTCGTATGGTTGCGGAAGCGGGCGTTCAGCGCGTCCAGCTTGCCATCGAAGGTGGTGTAGGTGCGCAGTTCGTAGACGCGCGCTGGACCAGCGGCATGGACACCCGAAAGATAACCGCCCGCGAAGATCAGCAGGGCCAGGGGCAAAACAATGGATAAGGTTTTCAGCATGGTTAGCATTGTATCCCCAAACGGCAGCATATAATCGAAGGGTGGAATTTCTCCGGCACACTATCGTCTTGGCACTGGGCCGAACCCCCATGAGGAATGACGTAGCGGGATGAGCTGGGTGGGCCGTTCGATTGCACAGTACGAGATCACTGCCAAGATCGGTGAAGGCGGCATGGGCGAAGTTTATACCGCGCGCGACACTCGTTTGAATCGTCAAGTGGCGATCAAGATCCTTCCGCAGGCTAAGCTATCCGACCCGGATCGCCGCCGCCGCTTTCTACAAGAAGCGCAGGCCGCCTCCGGACTCAATCATCCGAACATCATCACGGTGCATGACTTGCTGGCCGATTCCGGCGGCGACTGTCTCGTGATGGAGTACCTCACCGGCAAAACGCTCACCCAAGCCATCGGGCCGGGGGGCCTGCCCCTCCGCGAGACGCTTTCTTACTCCTTGCAGGTGGCCGATGCCTTGGCGGCCGCCCACTCGGCGGGCATTGTCCACCGCGATTTGAAGCCGGCCAACGTGATGATTTCGGCCCAAGGCTTAGTGAAGCTGCTGGACTTCGGCTTGGCCAAACTGGTGGCTCCGGAGCCTGATCCCCATAGCGACCCGGGCAGCGATGCCACGCGCACTTTGGGTCCGCAGACCATTGAAGGCTCATTGCTGGGCACCATTAACTACATGTCGCCGGAACAGGCCGAAGGCAAGCAGGTGGACGCGCGTTCCGACATGTTCACCTATGGCGGAGTGGTTTATGAGATGCTTGCCGGGCGCGCGCCATTTACGGCTGGCTCGCAAATCGCGACGCTGACGGCGATCTTGCGCGACGAACCGGCAGCATTACCCGTGTCGGTCCCGCCCGACTTGGTCGCGCTGGTGAATCGCTGTTTACGCAAGAGTCCGGCGGACCGTTATCCGAACATGAACGAGGTTCGAGCGGAAATGGCCCGGATCAAGGCGGCCCACGACAGCGGCATTCTGTCCGACACCGGATCTCAGCGGGCAGTGTCGCAGTCCCGGGAGTCATTGGCATCCGCACCGCCGCCCAAAGCAGCAGCCAAAGCCCCGTCGGGGCTCTGGTTAGGCTTGGGTGGTTTCGCGGTGGTTGCCGCCGCATTCGCCGCGTTCCTGTGGCCACGCCTACATCCGCCGACGCAGCCCGAGCGCCCCGACCCGGCCGATCTGGCCGTGGTGGCCCAACAACCGCCGCCCCCGCCCCACCTGCCCGACGTCCTCACCAATGAGAGCGTCATCGAAATGGTGAAAGCCAAGCTACCCGAGCGTTTCATCGTTTCCCAATTGCGGACAGCGAAGACCCATTTCGAACTCACCACAC
>JAYVRS010000191.1:0-2362 GCA_043776185.1 Bryobacteraceae bacterium
CCAAAGCACCGCCTGGGCGATTTGGTTTAGGTTAATTCGCGAACGCTCGCCGGGTCCGGAAGTGAATCAGCGCCGCCATTAGATAGAAGACTCCGCCTACCATGAGCGTATTTCCTAGGCCAATATAGATCGCCAGGAAAATCGCGCTCGCCGACCCCAGCACGCTAGAGGCGGCGTTCAGACTCCACGCCCAGCGCACCGCCGTCGGGAAGCGCAGTTCCAGCGTGTTGAGCGCCGTGGGGAACGGCAGGCCCATCACGAAGCCGACTGGGACGATCAACAGAATCGTGATCAGCACCTTCAGTTCCCAAGCCCAGCCTACCAGGGCGGTGGTGAGCGGCGGCGCCACGAAGCGCAGGGCGGCGACCAGCAGGAACACCAGCACCAGGGCTTGGCGCAAACGGACTGGATTGGTGAAGGTGAGACGCCGGGAGACCGAACTGCCTACGCCGCTCGAGACCAACATCGAGAAGATGATCACCGTCAGCGCGTAAGTGGGATGGCCGAGGAAGAGCACGAACTTCTGAATGAGCGCGACCTGAATCAGGATGTAACCGGCACCGATGCACAGGAAGTACAAGAGAAATTGGCGAGCGGCCGGATCGGTGGGGAGCTTCGTGCCGAGGACGAGCGGCGGCAGCGCGAGGACCACGATGGTGGCCAGGATGCTGATGATCATCAGGCCGAATAACAAGGGCACGGCGCGGTTGATTTTGTAGTCAGCACTGTCCTGCCCGCCCTGGGTAAGGAACGCCCATAGGTCGCGCGGCTGAACGGTGTAGAAGAAGAACGGCCGGTCGTCACCGACAGGCGAAAGGTCGTAGCGGTAATTGGCGAGGAAGCCGGCCTTGTCGGGAGAGGTGAGATAGCGGCCAAACTCGTTGCGGACGACATCGCCGGGCAGATAGATCTTCTCCATGCCGGAAAGGCGCACCACTTCGCGCGCGCGATCAACATCCGCCACGGAGAAGGGCCGGCGCGAGACCATCACCGTATCCTTGGAGCCCCAACCTTGCGTGGAGCCTTCGCGGACGATGATAACGTGTTGGGCGATGTCATGCTGGCCCAAGCGGTCCAGAGCGTCGTTGGCCAGCGTCAGCAGGCGCAGGCTTTCGCGCGGCGGATCGAAGCCCCAGCGGGTGAAAGCCATCAAGCCATCATCGGTCAGGTGGCTCAGGTAGTCGTAGAAGGCGTCCGTCGTGTAAAGGTTGTTTTCGGAGAGCGCAAAGGCACCAGCCGCAGTGGAGGC
Source organism: Bryobacteraceae bacterium (assembly GCA_043776185.1). GTDB lineage: Bacteria > Acidobacteriota > Terriglobia > Bryobacterales > Bryobacteraceae > JALHNI01. Next base: position 1,250 of record JAYVRS010000191.1, read on the forward strand.
CCAGGTATCCACCAGCGTGGCTTGCAGCACCTGATACTTGTCGGTGCTGCGGCGGACGAAGCTGCGGCCGTCCTCCACCTGAATGTGGACATCGGGGCGCTGATAAAGATTACGGCTGAACTGCGGAAATTTCTGCCGCATGATGGTGTTGGCAATGATGGGGTTCACCTCGACGCCGGTGATGTCCTGCGAACCAGAGGCGAGGGCGCGCGAGACGTCCCACCCGCCGCCGGGCCCAATGATGAGCGTCTTGGCGCCGGGACGGATCGCGTAAGGCAAGCCCGGGCCCTGCAGCAGCAGGTCTTTCCGATCATGCTCCGAGAGATTCTGGAAATCGAAGCGCGGGACGCCGGTGGAGGCGTCGGCATCGATGATGATGAGATGTCCGCCGGAGCCCTGATCTTCCACCAAGCCGATACGCGAAAGGCCATTCCACTTGGTGAAGATTTCGTTCCCGATGGCCTGCCCCTTGGCAAAGCGCACATCGATAATGTTCCAGTGCAGGTTGATGACAAACAGGCCCACTAAGCCCAAAGCAAGGGCGACGGCGGTGGCGCGCCAACGGGTTTGTCCCGCCACGTTGAACCACATGGCGGCCGAGGCGGCAAACAGCACGCCGACGGTGATGACGGTGTTAGGTCCGCCAAAGCCGGAGAGAAAAGGCAACAACAGCAAGCAGCCACCGGCGGCACCGAGTAGATCGAAAAAGTAGACGCGGTCCACACGTTCAATGGTCTCGTTGATTACCAGCGAGATGATGGCCCCGGCCAGGAAGAACGGCAGGGCGCTGGCGAAGTAAACGGCGGCCAAGGTGGCGTTGCCAAACTCACCGCGGCGCGATAAGAGAAAGACGAGCGAAGCCACCACCACCACGCTGTTCACCGATGCCAGCCAACCGAGCTTCAGAAACGTACCGCCCCGCCAGCCGGAGACCACATACGAAAAGACGCCCCCGGCCCCGAGCCCGAACATGGCAATGGAGATGGCGAGGAAAGCGAAGTGGTAATAGAAAACCACCGAAAAGACACGGGTCAGCGAGAGTTCCATCACCAGCGTGGCGAGCGTGGTGAGCGCGACGCCGGTGTAAATCTGCCACCAACTGAGGGTGCCTTG
>JAYVRS010000192.1:0-2360 GCA_043776185.1 Bryobacteraceae bacterium
TGCAGCCGCGGCCCCGAGAATGATGAGTAGCCGTCGCATGTCTACTGTTTGATAAGCGTGCCATCGGGCTTGCGGACTTCGCCCCAACCGCCGTTGAGATTCTTGCGTTCGCCCTGTTCGCCGTAGCCGAAGGGGTACTTTTTAGCGGCGGTCTCGTTGACTTCGATACCCCAGCCGGGGCTCTCGTTGGCGTAGGCGTAGCCATCCTTGAGCGTGGGAACGCCGGAGAAGACTTCCAAGGTCCGCTCGCCGAAGCCGCTCCACTCCTGGACGCCGAAGTTATAGCAGGCGAGGTCGAGGGCGAGGTTGGCCGCGTGGCCCATCGGGCTGACATCGCCCGGCCCGTGCCAGGCGGTGCGGACGTTGTACATCTCGCACATTGAGGCGATTTTGCGGCTGGGAGTAAGTCCGCCCATCTGGCTAACGTGGACTCGCATGTAGTCGATGAGACGGTCTTGAACCAGCGGCAGCCATTCGTGCGGCGAGTTGAAGAGCTCGCCCATGGCGATCGGCGTGGTGCATTGCTGGCGGATGTGCTTGTAATAGGCGTTGTCCTCGGGCGAAAGAGGGTCTTCGAGAAAGAATAAGCGGAACTGTTCGAGGTCTTTGGCTAACTGGATGGCTTGCGTCGGCGTGATGCGCTCGTGGCTATCGTGGAGTAACTCGACTTCGTCACCTAGCTCCTTACGGGCTGCTTCAAATACCTTGGGGGCACGCCGGCAATAGTCGTTGGGGTTGAAGACCGGCGCTTGGTGGAGAGGGGGCACGCGGCCGCCCTTGGTAGCGGCCAGGGACTGGCCGCCCACGCGCGAGCCGTAGGCCGCTTGCCCCGGGATACCGAACTGAATGCGGACGTGGCGGAAGCCCTGGTCCATGAACTTTTTGGCGCTGTCGATGATCTCGGAGATTTCGGTGCCACCGGCGTGGCCGTAGCAATCGGCGGCTTCGCGGCACTTACCTCCCAGTAACTGGTAGACGGGCATGCCGGCTTGCCGGCCTTTGATGTCCCACAGGGCTTGGTCAACGCCGGAGATGGCGTTATTCAAGACGCCCGAGTTGCGCCAGTAGGAGGAGTTGTAACACATCTGCCAGTTATCGTCGATGCGATCGGCGGGCTTGCCGACAAGTAAGGGCTTGAGATACTTTTCGACGGCCATCACGACTAAGTCGGCGCGCTGGGTGTAAGTGCCGCAACCCCAGCCGTAGAGGCCATCCTGATCGGTGATCACCTTGACGGCCACTAAGCGCAGACCCTGAGGCGCGGTGGCGATGACCTGGATGTCCTTGATTTTTGGCGAAGGAGTGCCGCGCGTGGCTTTATCCACTTTCACTTGGGCGGCGGCCGGAATGGCGGGCACAGCGGCCAGCATTTTCATGAGCGATCGGCGATTCATAGGCGATTTCCTCGTTACTTTTGGGGAGTGGTTTCGATCATCCGTTTGAGGTGATCGATTTCGGATTGAATTTTGCGTCCTCGCGCCGTGAGCAGGAGGGTATAGAGGCAGAGGATGGTCCACGCGGCGGCGAGGCCGTAGAACATATATTCGAAATTACGTTGGTCCATGGTGATTTTACTCCTAGGCTGTGGCGTGGGCGCGACGGCGCAAAGATTCTACAGCCCGTTGACTATCTTCGAGTTTCATGCGGACGGCGACTAAGACGATGGCGAGTAACAGAAACGCGCCGAGGTTATGGAAGAGCATAGCCTGCATGGCGGGGTCGATGGTGTTTTTGCCGGTGCGGATCGTAAGTACAGGGCCGGGGTGCTGGGTGCGATACCACTCGTTGGCTTTGTAAGTGAAGTAGACGGCGGCGAAAGAGAAGATCGAGAGGACGGCGGAGTTTTTGGCGCGTTCCGAGGGGTCCTTGATGCCTTCGCGCAGCATGAGGTAACCGAGATAGATGAGCCAGGTGATGAGGGCGGAGGTGAGGCGGGCGTCCCAGGTCCACCAGATGCCCCATTGCTGGCGGCCCCAGATCATGCCGGTAACCAAGTTGATAGCGGCGAGAGCGAGGCCGACTTCCGTGGCGGAGACGGCGAAGACGTCGTATTTCCAGAGCTTGGTTTTGAGATACATCCCACTGGCCACGGCGGCACCGAAGAAGCAAGCTACGGCGGCGAAGTAAGGAGGTAAATGAAAAAAGAAAATTCGGTAAACGGCGCCCTGCATGGCTTCGTCAGGCAATTGAAGCAGGATCACGTAGAGGTTGCGGACGAAATAGAGAGCGGCGAAGATGCCGACACCGTAGATGAGTTTGTCTCGCATAGTTTTTTAGACCTATCCAACCAAGACGGTCTCCACCAGCCCGGCGGCCAGTGAAGTGAAGATGATATCAAAGGCGATGAGGACCCGAAGCCA
>JAYVRS010000193.1:0-2355 GCA_043776185.1 Bryobacteraceae bacterium
GCGACTCGCGAAGAATGCCTCACCAGCCTGCGCGAGGCCATCGCCCTGATCCTGGAGTATCGGCGAGAAGAGTCCTTACGCGCCCTTCCTCCAGAGGCCAAGCAAGAGCTCGTCATCGTCGGATGAAACTCGCGACGCTGCTCCGCCACCTTCGGCGTCATGGTTGCGTCATTCGACGAGAGGGCAAGTCGCACGCGCTGTGGGAAAACCCACAAACGGGACATGCCGAAGCCGTACCTCGGCATGTCGAGGTCGCCAATCTTCTGGCGAAGAGCATCTGCCGCAAACTTTCTCTTCCTGATCCACCCGGGTAACCGTCCATCACCGCGAAGAGGCGTCATTTTCCTCAGCGTCAAGCATGGCAAAAAGCTGGTCCGCGGCTTGGGCAACTTCCTCTTCTTCCAGCCGACCGGAATCGCAGGGACCTGCCCGCCGCGAGAACTCCACCGTGAAAACGCGTTTGTCCTCTTCCGGGAGTGCTTCGAACGCCTCAAGGAGTTGGCTCGTCTGGCTGCTCATCCTTATAAGCCGAGCCTTTGTTCCCGCAGCAGGACAAGCCCCCCTCGAGATGATATCCCCCCGCGCTGATGGCAAATAGCCGGACACTCATTCCCCGCTCGGCTTGGCTGGTAAGGGCCGTCTACTATTCACTTACTAGACCGCCCCAAAGGTGTGGGAGCATCGGCGTGAGCACCATTGAACCACTTCCAACATGCCTTAGGCAGATTCTTCGTCAAAATAATCACTGTCGATTTTTGGAACCTTGAGCGTGCGGGCGGACACTCCGACCTCGTGATCGATCATTAGCTCCGCGAGGCGGGGGCCATCGACCAAGACAATCTGCTCGACTGACCTCGCAAACTCGATCGCTTGCGTCGAATAGCCCGAGGTTGTGATGAAGACGCCTTTTTTCGCCCGCTGTCCAGCCAACGCACCATAAAAACCTTGAATGTCCGGTCGGCCTACTGTACCCTGCCAGCGCTTTGCTTGAACATAGACCTTCTCGAGGCCTAACTTATCTAACGAAATCACGCCGTCGATTCCCCCATCTCCCGAGCCTCCTACTCTTTGAAGATCAGCTCGATTCGCGCCGTAGCCCATTCGATGAAGCAGATCGAGAACGATGGTCTCGAAGAACGACGGAGAGACCAGCCCTAGTGTCTCTAGAAGCTCCGCAGCCACTGAACGGCGGAGTTCGGAAAGCGCCTCGCCAAGGCGATCGTCAGGGCTGGCGACGGCGGACTCCAAAACTGGAGTCTGCATCAAAGCCAGAGAGGCCAGTGACTCTCCAGTCGCGGGCGGCTTCAGCCGCACGTCCATGTAGTCAATAGCCAACTGTTCAATTTCCCTTGCCGACAACGGCAACAGGTGCGTTGCCACAAAGGCGTAACCTTCCTTGGTGAGTTGCCAATATCCTCGTCGAGGACTACTTGAAAGGCCGGCGCGTTTGAGTCTGTCGTGCGCCCAGCCCGCGCGGTTCTTGTAAATAGGCTGCGCCCCGCTCGGAAGTAGCTCTTGTTTGTCGGCGTCGGAAATGTCGAGCGCCGCCGCCGCTGCTTCGTGAGCATCTCGAGCTGGAGCGCCGTCTGCGCGGGCCGAGAGAAATCTCAGCAAAGGCTCAATAAATTTATCGTAAGTCGGAACGGCCATGCCAGATTCTCCTTAACGGTATTATGGCACGCCATACATGCCCATCCTAAATCAAATCAAAGCTCTCCCCCCGCGCCGCCACTGTAACCGGCAAATGATACTCCTCCTCAATCAACTTTGCCAAAGTCGTCGCCGGCAGTAACTCCCCGTGTACCAGAAACACCCGCTTCAACTTACCCACCATCGGCTTCATCCACGCCAGTAACTCTCGCTGATCGGCATGGCCCGATAGCTCCGTCAGCGACACCACTTCGGCCCGCAACCGGTAGGGTTCGCCAAAAATATTCACTTCCGGCAACTTATCCACAATCTTACGACCCAGCGTATGCTCCGCCTGATAACCCGTTATCAGCACCGTATTGCGCGGATCGCCGATGTTATTTCGTAAGTGATGCAGAATGCGCCCCGCTTCGCACATCCCCGAGGCTGAAATAATAATCATCGGCCCACGCAGGTCGTTCAAAGCCTTAGAGTCCGCCACGTCGCGCACATACTTCAAACGGTTAAAGCCAAACGGGTCGTCGCCGCTCTTCACATACTCCATGATATGTTCGTCAAAACACTCCGGATGCCTCCGGAATACTTCGGTAACATTCACCGCCAACGGCGAATCGACAAAGATCGGGATATTCGGCAGCCGCCCCTGCTTCATCAAGCCATGTAACATCAGCACTACTTGCTGTGTGCGGCCCACCGCGAAGGCGG
>JAYVRS010000194.1:0-2355 GCA_043776185.1 Bryobacteraceae bacterium
ACGTCCTACTACGCGGTCTTTCACCTGTTGATTGCGGAGGCAGTTGCCAATTGGAGTAACGTCGCACTGCGGCCCCAACTCGGCCGCGCCTATGATCACGGCACCATGAGGCAGGCATCAGTTCAGACGGCGAACAAGGGATTCACGGGAGAAGATCCCATCGCCGTGGCGGGGGTGCGGTTGGTTGCGCGAACGTTCGACGAACTTTATGGACAGCGCCATTTCGCGGATTACAACCTCACCAAAGACCTAACCTTTACAGAAGCCCTTTCTCAGGTAACGTCCGCCGCAACGGTCTTCAAGACATGGCCGTCAATCGGGAGCGCCCAAATCGCACAGGAGTATTTGGTGTCCCTTGTTGTAAACCCTAAACGCGCCAACTGAGATGCCCTGTCGCGCTTTCAACGGGACTTCACTTGTTCCCGAAGAATTATAGGTACGGTCCCGCCGCTAGATCTACGCTTCCCTTCGCGGTTAGGCGGGAGTTTTGACGTCGCCTACCTTGCCGCCTGTGTTCGGAACGAAGAGGTTCCGTCCTCAGCAGAGGAGAACTGATCAGAGGTGACCTCGTGGAGTCGCTCGTTCGCTTCCGATGGGCCGATTGGGGCTGACTTCTGTCATCATGTTCGGGGCATTTTGGCTGCCCCGGCGATGGACACAGAAGCGTGGCCTGTCGGGTCACGGATAGATACTGGCGTTGAAGCTCTTCGTGTCCGTGCGGCGCATCGATCCACACCCGACGTAGATCGCAGCCTTAACAGCCGAAGGCCGACTACTGCTAGTGAGCCCCGGCGAGCGAACGCCGCTGCCCATCGCCACCGATTGGCCTGGTTATTTCCCAAGCGTCGGGGCGAGTGCGGAGATGCTGATGGCCCACAGGGCCGATGTCGAGGCCACATTTCGGGGCCGCTATTCCGAAAGGCCTCTCCATTGGGGGCTAACACCGACGACTGGGAGGCGCTCGACGCGCCGCTCGATATCGGAAGTGAGACACTGGGGGCATGATGTACGTTGTCGCGGCGATCTTTACCGTGTTTGTGGTGATCGTGTTTGGGGCGATTCTCAACCCGCCTACGCAGTTTTTGGCCAAGCTTTCGGGTGAGGAGTTGGAACCGAACGAGCCGGCGGAAGCCGAGCCCGAAGCGCGGCGTAAGTGAATTGGGCGAGCAGAACTAGCGCGAGACGTAGATAGTGAAGTCGGCCACTTGGCGATACCCGAGGCGGCGATAGAGGGGCAGGCCGGCGACGCTCGATTGCAGCACGGTCGCCGTTACCCCAGTTTCACTTTGCGCCTGTTCCACGCCATGGCGCACGATGGCCTCCCCATAGCCCTTGCCCTGTTCCGTGGGAACGGTGGCGACGGCGTAGACGCCTACCGCATCGGCCGCCGTCACGGTACACGCGGTGGCGATGGCTTGCCCTTCCCGATAGCCGATCCAGCCGCGGAAGTCGGCGTCCCAGAAACGCTCTTCCTGGTAGGCTTCGAGCAGCACTGGGAAGGGGCCTTCGAAGGCGACGGACATCACGTGGCAGAAGTCCAGGCGGGTGGTGGCGGTCGAGATCGGTTGCAAATCGAGCTTGGGGAGCGCGCGACTTACGGGGCTGAGTTGCTGAGCGAGCATGCCGGGCGGGTGGGAGGAGAAGTGCAGGTTAAAGTCGTGGATGATGTTGACGGCGGCGGCGCGGAGATCGGGGTCGATCCACTCTTCGCAAAGCCAGAGGGACCAGGTTTGTCCACGGCGGCGGTAATGGTCCTGCGCGCGATCGAGGCGGCGGCGCAGATCGCTGATGGCGAGGACCGGTTCGGTGAACAAAGCCGCGTTAAAGACGGCGTGGGGGATGGCGGAGTACACCAGTTGCAGCCCCGGCAGCGCCACCGATTCGCCAGTGGATTTTGAGCGCGCGAAGCAACCCATGGCGGCCCGCAGATTCTTTTCGACGATTCGGTAGTCCGCAAGCGCCATCCGTTGCATGATAACGCGAGCGGCTATTTTCGGGTAACAATTGAAATGATGCATGCGCAAAGGGTTTGGTGGTGGTGATGTTGATCCTATTGATGGTAGGCGTCAGTGGCGCATTGGGTTGGTGGCTAGGGAGCGATGCGGCGAAACGACAGTTCGCCAGCCGTCATTTTGCCAGTGTGGATGCGGATTGGAGCCGCAAGCTCGATCAAGCGTCGCAGGACACTGAGACGCTGGTGACGAAGTTGACGGCCGACTTGGACGCTCAGCAGAAGGCGAGGTCGGCGGCCGAGAGCGCCTGGCGCCAGGCGGCAGCGGAGGCCGCTGTTCAGCAGGCGACCATCAACGAGCTCCGAGAATCTCTCAGCCTGACCGTTCAGCAGGCCGCTTTGCG
>JAYVRS010000195.1:0-2352 GCA_043776185.1 Bryobacteraceae bacterium
GGGAAAGTGGCGCCACTGACATTCGGAATGCCGAGTTGCTTGGCCCAATCGCCATCGTTGGCGGCGGGCAACTTCGTCTCGTGCCGGCGGTTGTAGCCCAGGCGAAATTCGTTGATGAGCGTGGGCGAGAAGGTATAGGTATCGGAGAAGACCACGTTGGTGAAGTCGTTGGGCTGCACCATAACGGGATCGTAGAGGGTCCAGGCGATGTCAGTGGAGTAGCGGCCCGGGGCGCGGTTGCGCATCCGGGAAACACGGCTGAAAACGCGATGGTTGGGGTTGAACTGATGGTCCACTTTGACGTCAAAGCGGGTGAAGTAGTAGCGGCCCTTGGTGGGCAATACCAGATCCTGTTGCGGCCCGGAGGGCGTAATCACGCCGGGCCGGTTGGACTGGGTCCAGGGATTGAACGAAAGGAATTTCTTCACGGCCGGATCCACTTGCGAGAGCGGAATGCGGTTGCCGGGAAAGGGATCGCGGGTCCAGGTGGCACCATCCAGGCGGGTGGTGCTGGGGTCGTAGATGGGGAAGCCGCGGCCGCCAAAGCTGAAGTCGCCGTTATACATGTCCTGATTGGGGACGTTGGTGATGGCCGTTTCGGAGACTTTCTCGTGATGGCGCTGAAAGCCGGAGAAGAAGAACGTCTTATTGCGGCCGTCGTAGATTTTGGGAATCCGGATGGGCCCGCCGGCGGTCGCCGACATTTCGTGATAGCTCCAGGGGTTGCAAGGCAGGCCGACGTCGCAGCGTTTGAGTTGATCGAAATACTGACGGTGCACCAGTTGCCCGTTGAGGTAGCGGTCTTCGAGCGAGCCATGGAAAGCGTTCGTGCCGCTCTTGTACACTGCGCTCATAATGCCGCCACCGGTATGGCCATACTCGGCGGGCTGGCCGGTAGTGATCATCTTGAATTCCTGAATCATGTCGAGCGTGCCCGTCATAATGCGCTGGTCGTCATTCACCGCGCCGCGCACGGGCTCCTTGGCGCTAACCCCATCGAGCGTCAGGCCCATGGCACGCTCGCGCTGGCCGTTGCCATGCAGACCATTGATCACGTTGAGGCCCGGCATATAGAGCGTCATGCGCTTGATGCCCTTCTGCATCACCGGGATCTTGACGACGAGGGCCCCGTCCATAATCTGGCCGGCCGTGGCGGATTCCGTTTCGAGCAGTGGCGCGGAAGCTTCCACGCTAACGGTTTCAGTGAGTTGGCCGACCTCGAGCACCACGTCGACGCGCGGCTGTTCGTTGGTGCGCAGCGTAATGCCGTCGCGCACGTACTTCTTAAAGCCCTGGCCCTCAATGGTGAGCCGGTAAGTGCCGGGAATCAAGTACGGTACATAGTAACCGCCTTCGGCCGTGCTGGCGGACTCGGAGACGAACTGGGTCCCCAAATTGACCACGGTCACTTTCGCACCGGGAATCACCGAACCGGTGGAATCGGTAATCGTACCCACCAGGGTGGCGGTGCCCGTGCCTTGAGCAAAACAGGCGATGGCAGCCACCAAAGCGATTGCGAAGCGTAACATGCGAATCCTCCTCACCAAGAGCATAAGACCCAAGGAGTCTATCGAGAGATCAGAGCGGTGTCAACGGATACATTCAATTAGTGGTCCAAGCTGGATCACGATCACCCGGCTAGAGCACAAATTTGACGATGGATGAGTTAGGCGCTTCTGCCGAGTTGCAGGATGGCGATGCCCAAAATGATGAGGCCCAGGCCGGCGAACTTCTGGCGGGTGAAAGGTTCGTTGAAGAAGATGCGTGACCACAGCATGGCCCACAGGTAACTCATGGAGACCATCGGGTAGAGGACACTGAGTTCGGCGCCTGGCTGGCTGACGGCGCGAACGAAGAAGAGCGAGGAGACGACAAAGAGGAAGCCGCCGATGGCTAAGTGGTAGTTGGTGAACAGCGACTTCAGGTCACTCTTCAGGTGCTTGGATCCGGATTTCAAGAAGACCGCGCCAAAGGAGCCGATGAGCGACGCGACCACCACCAGGATGAGGGACCAAGTAGGCGTGTTCATTTGGCGAGGCCCCGGCCGCGGCTGGGTAGCCCTAACACCGCCACGCCGCTCATAATCACGCCGACGCCCAGCACCTTAAAGGGATTCAGGCTTTCGTGGAAGAACCACACCGAGAGAAACATCACCCAGACGTAGGTGAGCGAAATGATGGGGTACATACTGGAGAGCTCATCGTTGCGGAGGGCGAAGCTGAGCAGGATGGTGCTTACGCCATATAGGACGTAGCCCGCGATGAGGGGCAACGACAACATCATCTGGACGGGCGATGGCGAAGGTCCCAAGGCCATCCCGGCCGTCTTGAATAGGACTTGAGCGCCAGCCCC
>JAYVRS010000196.1:0-7668 GCA_043776185.1 Bryobacteraceae bacterium
ATGTTGAAGAGACCCACTTGAATTTTTCCCGCTAGATCGGGTAGCTCGTTCACCGCAAAGATGCCGCGATTGGCCCGCGGCAGCAATCCGTAATGGATCACCATTTCGTCCGAGATGTCGCGCCCTCGTTTCGCGGCTTTGATCGGATCCAGGTCACCGATCATGTCGGCGATCGTCACGTCCGGCGTCGCCAGCTTCTCGACGTAACGCTCGCTGGGGGTGAGCCAAGCAATCGGCGTGTCGTCGCCCTGTGCCAAAACCAAATCGCGCCCATACCGCGAAATCGGCGCATAGGGATTGTCGCGGACTTCGCTTCCGGCCACGTAGGGCATCGCCTCATCCAGCAGAACGGTCAACATACGCGTCAGCCGCGTCTTCGCCTGTCCGCGCAATCCCAGCAGAATGAAATTGTGCTTCGACAGCAGTGCGTTCACCACCTGGGGCACCACCGTTTCTTCAAAACCCAGCACGCCCGGGAAGAGCGGCCCACCCTTCCGCAGCTTCGCAATCAGATTCTCGCGGATTTCATCGCGCACGGACCGGTGCTTCAAACGCGTCTCAGAGTACGCGCTAAGCTTCAATTCGCCAAGAGTGATAGGGTATGCCATGGGCTGATACACAGATGATACCCCCGTTACTTTGGATCAACTGTTTTTGCGCAAACGGCCCTCACCCAACACCGTGGCGCCCGCACTGTTGCCAGGTCCGGCGAAAGGTCGCCCTTGCCACCCCCTCCCTCCTGTGATCCAATAGCTATAACCGATCCGAATTTGCGCGAGGACCCCGCCACCATCATGGATGCCCCCATTCGAAAAGCCGTGCGCCCACCCATTGCCACGGAAATGCTGAAGTCGAAACCACCTGCCCAGGTGCCTGCCAAAAAGCAGGTCCCTCCGGACCAGACCTATGCCGAAAATTTCTACTATCTGAAGCAAATGCAGGGCAAGACCCCCATGGTCATCGTTCTGCAAGATGGTGAGAAAATCAACGGTGTCATCGAATGGTACGACCGGACCTGTCTCAAGGTGAATCGTGACGATGGCCCCAACCTGATGCTGTTCAAAGCCAACATCAAGTACATGTACAAGGACGAGTAGGGCCTACTTCCCTCTTAACTTCAGACGATATTTGCGCCGTTCCCCGGCCGCCTCGTAGCGGCGCTGCTCATCGTCACTCTCGGGAATCGCCTGGGGCAGCGGCACCCGGCCACCCCTCAAGTCGATGGCGACGAACGTGAGGTACGCCGATGAAGTGTGCCGCACCAGCCCTGTCCGCATGTTTTCCACGAACACTTTCACGCCTACCTCCATCGAGGTGCGGAAGACCCGGTTGACGGTGGATTTCAGGATCACGAGTTCGCCAATGTGTACCGGATGCAGAAACGTCATGTGATCGACGGAGGCGGTCACCACGGGAATCCGCGCATGTCGCATAGCCGCGATCGCTCCACTGATGTCCACCAAATGCATCACCCGGCCGCCGATGAGGTTGCCCAGTGGGTTGGCGTCATTGGGCAACGCCAATTCCGAATACTCACTGCAGCTCTCCCGCACCGGACGCGCCGGCAAATTGCTTTCCGTTTCCATGCCCCTATTATCGCTACCATCTAAGTAGATGTCCGCTCGAATTGAAGCTCTCACCCAAATGCTGGCGCAAGATCCCGCCAATACCTTCGCCCGTTACGGGCTCGCCATGGCTCACCTGGGCGACGACCAAGCCGAAGCCGCCATTCGCGAATTCGCCACGCTCCTCGAACACAGCCCGGACTACGCCGCCGCCTACTTTCACGGTGGCCGGGCGCTCGAAACCCTGGGCCGAGTCGACGAAGCCCGTGCTATTTACGAACGCGGCATCGCCGTCACCACCCGCACCGGCGACGGCCACACGCGCTCCGAGCTCCAAGGCGCGCTCGACATGCTGGGCTAGTCCCACATAATAGGCGTATGTCAACTTTTGCCCCAGTTCCACAGGAAGCAGTTCCACAGGAAGTTGATGACCGGATTTGGCGCATGCCGGTTGAGCGCTATCACGAAATGGTGCAATCGGGAGCGCTGGATGCGGATGATCGCATTGAATTGCTGGAAGGGGTGCTGGTCGAAAAGATATCGAAGAACCCTCCCCATGTTTACTCGACCATGGCTACGATGCGGCTGCTGAATGCGATGCTTCCCTCGGGATGGCATTTGCGCAGTCAGGATCCTGTCACCTTGGCGGATAGCGAGCCGGAACCCGATTTGATGGTGGTGCGCGGCGACGGCCACGAGTATCTCAGCCGCCATCCCCACGGCAGCGAAATCGGCCTAGTGGTCGAAGTGGCGGACTCATCCCTACGCCGCGACCGGGGCATAAAAAAACGCATCTACGCTCGCGCTGGCATCGCGGTCTATTGGCTCATCGACCTCACCGCTGGAACGGTCGAAGTCTATACTGGCCCCGAAGGCTCAGACTACACGGTCCGGCAGGCGCTTAAGCCTTCGCAGGAACTGTTGTTCTCGCTCGACGGCCAACTACTTGGAAAAGTCGCCGTCAGCCAGATTCTGCCACCGGCAGCGGAGCCAAAATAATAGTCTAGACGCCATATTGTTTCGATGCTATATTTCAACCATGGCCTGGGCAGTCGAATTCACCGACGAGTTCGAACATTGGTGGGATTCTCTGTCCGTGAGCGAACAGGCGAAAGTCGATGCTCGCATCCGACTGCTGATGGACCACGGTCCGAATCTCGGCTATCCTTCCTTTCAGCACTCAGATCAAGACTTCCCGCTTTCCGGAAATGAGAGAGCTTCGGACCCAATCCGCAGGTGATCCCGTCCGTGTATTGTATGCCTTCGATCCCCGCCGCACGGCCATCCTGCTCATCGCCGGGAACAAAACCGGCGACGACCGTTGGTACGAAACGAACGTACCGGCCGCCGACGGGATTTTCGAGCTTCATCTCAAAACTTTGGCAAAGGAAAGAGCGAAACATGGCTAAGAACTATCAGGAATTGCGCGCCAAAATGTCCCCCGCAGCGCGGGCCGCAAGCGACTCCGCGTACCAGCGCCTAGTGGAAGAAATGTCTCTTCATCAGTTACGAAAGGCCCGCGAGTTAACGCAATCGAAGATCGCCGAAGAGCTGCACATCGGGCAAGGAGATGTCTCCAAATTGGAGCGGCGTACCGACATGTACGTCAGTACTCTCACTAGCTATCTCCAAGCTGTCGGAGCCGATCTGGAGATCCGGGCCGTCTTTCCGGATGGGCGAGCCGTCAAGATCACCCAGTTTGCCGAATAGCCGCCATTCAACTCCGACGCGCCGGGCCAACTCCGACGTAACTGATTCCTATCCCGTACGTTATACTTCAGTAGGAGGGCTCAACCCGCTTGAATACGCGCCTTAAATTCACCTTCGTGGCCGTCACCACTCTTTTCGCCGCCGCGATGCTGGTCGCCCAAGTTGTGGGCCGCGCCAGCAACCCGGAAGACGCCTATCGGCATCTCGCGGTCTTCACCGATGTGCTGTCTCGCATCAAGAGCGAATACGTCGAAGAGCCCGACATGAAGAGTGTCACCATCGGCGCTGTGAATGGCCTTCTGGAAGCCGTCGATCCCTACGCCAGCTACTTGAACGCCGATCAGTACAAGCAATACCTCAAGCAAAAAGACCTCAAAAAAGCCAGCGTCGGCCTAGTGCTTTCTAAGCGCTTCGGCTACATCAGCATCGTCGATGCCATTCCCGGTACGCCCGCCGACAAGGCCGGCCTCACCACGGGCGATATGATCGAAACCATCAATGCCGTCGCCACCCGCGACATGCCGCTCGCCTTTGCCGAGATCCTCCTGCAAGGCGACGCCGGAAGCACGGTGGAACTTTCTGTCATCCGCGTGCGTAAGCCGGAGCCCGCCAAAATGACTTTGACCCGTGCCATGATCGTCCCGCCCGCCATCATCAGCAAGCTTTTGCCGGACGGCGTGGGGCACCTTCGCATCCAGAGTCTGGAGGATGGCAAGACCGCACTAATCGCCTCAGCCATCCGTGACCTCGAAAAGCAAGGTGCCAAGAAGCTCATCCTCGACCTTCGGAACTCCGCCTTCGGCTCGCCCGAAGAAGGCGTCGCCCTCGCGAATCTTTTCCTCGACAAGGGTCTCATCACCTACTCGCAAGGCCAGCGCTACTCGCGCAAGAATTACGAAGCCGTCCCCGGCAATCAAATCTGGAAACTGCCGGTAGTGGTCCTTACCAATCGGTCTACCACTTCGGGTGCCGAAATTGCCGCCGGTGCTTTACTCGATTCCAAACGCGCCGAGGTGGTTGGCGAACGTACCTATGGCGATGCGGCCAAGCGTGAAGCCATCACCATGGAAGACGGCAGCGCGGTGATTCTGGCCGTCGCCAAGTTCTATAACGCCAAAGGCAAATCGATTCAAGAGGCCGCCGTTGTGCCAACGCGCGTGGTGGTAGATACCAGTGCCGCCGTGGCGCCGGACGAAGACGACGACACCGAAAAACCCGACAAGTCCAAAGAACCCAAGGATCAGCCGAAGAAGGCTGACGAAGATCTTATTTTGAAGAATGCTCTTGAGGTGCTCAACGGCATCCCGAAAGCCGCATAAAGTTTTTTAGCATGCCCCTTTACGAGTACCTCTGCGAAAATTGCCAAAAGAAGTTTGAAGTCATTCAGAAGTTTTCTGACGAACCCGTGCAGGTGTGCCGTCTGTGCGGTGGTGGCCCGGTAGAGAAACAGATGTCCGCCCCCGGCATCCATTTCAAGGGCTCGGGCTGGTACATCACGGACTACGCCAAGTCCGGGGGCAAGGTCCCCGCCAGCGATGGCGGAAAAGCCGACAAAGCGGAGCGAGCCGCCGGCACCAGCACCGATACTAAGACTGAGACCAAAAGCGAGACCAAATCGGAATCGAAGTCCGAAACAAAGACCGCTACGCCCGCGCCAGCCGCCCCTACTCCTGCTGCCCCCAAGCCCGCCGCCACCAAATCAGACTAGGCTCGACCCTTCATCCATTCCAACGTGCCCGCCCACGACAGTAAGCCCGTGGTCGAACCCATCCGCTCCACCGTTAGCGCCCCCACCGCATTCGCCACTTGCCCGGCCTCGAACGGATGCATTCCTCGCGCGAGGCCGGTAAGAAATGCCCCGGCAAAGCAGTCCCCTGCCCCGGTGGTATCGATCGCCTTTACCGCGAACCCGGCCACCAAGGCTGCCCCGTCCCGCGTCGCCACATAACAGCCGCGCGCCCCCAGCTTCATCACGAACAACGGCACACGAAACGCCTCGGCGTTCTTCGCCGGATCGTCCAGTCCCGTCAGCATCCGCGCCTCATCCTCGTTCACAAACAACACATCCAAATGCGGCAAACACGGCTCCAGCAGCTTCATCCATTCGCCCCGCGAATCCCAAGCCGTATCCAGGGACGTTGTCAGGCCCGCCGCGCGTGCCGCACGCAGCGTGTCGGCTGCTAGCGGCCTTAGGTGCGGCAGCGCGAACAGATTTGCCAAATGATAATGTCCACAACCTACGATCCGTTCGGGCCCGAAGCTGATCCCCGCCGCAAACACGTCCAAGCTCGCCCCGGGCAAATGCAGAAACGTCCGCGCCCCATCGCTTTTCACCAACGCGATGCTGGTGGCCGTAGGCGTATCCCCAATTTCCAAATCGGCAAGATCTACGCCCGTCGCCATCAGGCGCGCCCGGCAAGCCTCGCCATTGGCGTCACGCCCAATTCGGCCCAACAGCCGCACTGACCCGCCCAAAGCCCCAATCGTCGCCGCCGTATTTCCCCCGTTTCCACCCAAGTGATGCTCAATCGATTCCACCCATTGCGTGATGCCCCAAGTCACCTGCTCCACCGGCCGCACCACCATGTCGAGCACGACATTTCCCGAGACCAAAATCCCCACGCTCATTTCGCGCCAGTCCGGCCCACCAGCGATTCCAACAAGCTCAAAGCCACCGGCAACCTCCCTTTGACGCTGCGGCCCTCGGCCGCGAACTGGCTATCCCGCAAGTACTGCGCCAGTTGGCCAACCTTCGCGACTCCGCCCAAGTCGCGCGCCATCGCGACCGCCGACGAGGCATCCCGAGTCTCTAAAGCAAACCGCACCTCTACCGTCGCGGGCAAACGCGGCATCAGCCACAAGGACAGTCGTTCCACTCCGGGCAGCGCTTGCAGCAACGGCACCTCCGTCGGCCCCAGACCAGCAGCCCAAACGGGCGACCCCAGAAATTCTCCCTTCACCCCCGCGGCATGCTTCGGCAACAACTCCCGCGCATCCCCCGTGCCGCTGGCAAACCCATACAACCCCGGCCGAATCGGCGCAAACGACATCGGCGGCGCGCCGGGCACGTAACAATATCTGGCCGTGCAGACCCCCGCGCTGGCCACCGCATAGGCCTCTAACTTGGCGGCATCGAAGCGCCCGGCAATCACCGCGTACTGCGCCTTCCCGCGGCGAGCCATCACCACCGCGTCCAGATCCTGCCGGTAGTTGAATCCGCTCTGCACCACGAATCGCCGGTACTCCGCCTCTTCCTGCCCACGAGCGCCAGCCAAGCGGTCCAACACCCCCGTTTTGCGCAGAAGTTCGACATCGACAAAGGCGTAAATCTCCGCGTTGGCCGGCGCATGACGCAACAACTCTTCGGCCGTGCCGCTGGCCCGCACGCGAGACCACCCCAGCCAGCCGAGTACCAACACGCAAAGCGCCAACACACTCAATAACACTTGCCAAGTTCGCGGGAAGCTGTTCACTTTAAGCAGTATACCGTCGCTCATTAGCCCGTATGCGCTGCCTTCGCCAACCGCGCCGGCACCAACACACGCCCCCTCCGCAGCTCCAGCTGCCCGCGCCTGGCCATCTCATTCAGGGCGCTCGACGTGGTCTCGCGTGAAGCGCCTACCAACTGCGCCAACTCCGCCTGAGTCAATGGAATACTGTGTACCAACCGATCCGTAGTCAGGCTCGGCACCTTCGGACACTTCGGCGCCAGATGGGCCAGCATCGCGACAATTCGATCATCCGTGCTCATGTGGGCCAACTGCTGAAAGCATCGCCGCTCCTGCACCAGCTTTTCCCGAATCAATATGGCGACCCCCTGCCACAACTCAGAGTGCCGTCGCGCCATCCGCAGAAACCACGCCAGGGGGATCCGCAGAATCTCGCCCTTCATAATTTGGGTCGCGTTCGCGCCGTAAACTCCCTCGCCCCACAACAACTCGTCGCCAAATAATTCCCCGGCCCCCACCACTACCAGACCATGCCCCTCATCCCATATTTTCACCATCCCCGAACGGACAAAGTAAATATAGGCCGCGCCCTCACCGGCCCGGTAGATTTCGCGGGCTCCCACCGCCACCACTTCCACCTGCTTGTCGCGCGCCAACAGGCCTTCAATGGCGTCACTTAATAACTTCGAGGTGCTCAAGATTAACTGTAAGTATAGGGAAACCCCTTGTTAACACGCTGTTAACTCTCCACCCCAACACCAACATGTTGCAACTTGAGAATTTAGTCCTATGCGTACTAGGGCGCTGACCGCATGTTGCTATCTTAATTCGTTGGCCGACGTTCCTAGCCCACGGCGTTTAGCCGTGGGGCGCGAGCCGCATAAACAAGCACCCCACGGCTTGCGCCGCGGGCTAGAATGGCGAGTCCTCTCGCTGGAAAGAAA
>JAYVRS010000197.1:0-2347 GCA_043776185.1 Bryobacteraceae bacterium
TTTGCCCTTCCAACTTGATGCCGGAGCGGCAATCTTCTACGAGAGGTTCCAAGGCAGCCAAGGCCTGAAGGATCGGTACTTCATTGTCGTCCACAATGCCGCGCCGTTCGTTGAGTGTTTTACGACCACCACGGTGGATCATGCCAAGCTCAAGCCAAATTTATGCGCGGAGTTCTGCGAGATAGCGGCGGGCGAATGCTGCCTCCCGAAACGATGCTTTGTGGACTTCCGAAACATTTACCCGTTCGATGACATTCAATTGGGTAGCTATCTGGGATCGAAACGCGTCAGATATGTCGGCGCGCTTCCCGCCCCGGTGTTGAGTCGTATTCGAGACGCGTTGCAAAGCTGTCGTTCACTTTCGAGTATACAAAAGGAACGCCTTATTGAGTCACTTACTCACAGTTTGCGCGACGGGTAACTGCACGGTCAGTGCGTAGACGCCCGCTCTCTGGCTTGGCGGCATCGTTCATGCGACACTACAGGCTCGCCTCGCGGAGGGGCTTGTCATGAAACAGCGCAGCCGAGTGCTGGGGCTGCTTTGCCTGCTGCTCGTCATCACTTACCTCGACCGCGTCTGCATTTCCGTCTCCGGGCCGCGCATGCAGGAGGCGCTGTCGATCTCGCCCGTGGCCTGGGGATGGGTCACTGGTGCCTTTACGCTTGCCTATGCGGCCTTCGAGATCCCCAGCGGCACGCTTGGCGACCGTGTCGGGCCGCGTCTCGTGCTGACGCGGATCGTGCTGTGGTGGTCCAGCTTCACCGCCCTTACCGGCTGGGTGAGCAGTTACTATCCCCTAATCCTGGTGCGGTTCCTCTTCGGCATGGGCGAAGCCGGCGCGTTTCCGAATGCCTCCATCGCGGTCTCGCGCTGGTTCCCCGTGCCCGAACGGGGCCGTGCCTTTGGGCTCATGTTGATGTCGAGCCAACTGGGCGGCGCGCTCGCCCCCTTGCTCGTCGTCCCCATCCAGGCGGCTTACGGTTGGCGAGCCTCGTTCTTCGTCTTCGCCATTCTGGGCGTCCTATGGAGCGCCGTTTGGTACGTCTGGTTTCGCGATTCCCCCTCGCAATTGGCGGGAGTAAGTGAAGCCGAATCCAAAAACTTAGTCAGCGAACAACATCGGAATGTGCCCTGGAAACACGTCCTCCGTTCCCCGAACCTGTGGACCGTCATGGGCGTGGGCTTTTGTTACGTCTACTCCCATGCCTTTTTCCAATCCTGGTTTCACACGTACTTAGTGAAGGCGCACGGCTACCGGGAAAAGGACTTACTCCTCTCGTCGCTGCCCTTTCTCGTTGGAGCCGTAGGTAACTTGGCCGGCGGATTCGCGAGTACACATTTTGTTCGCCGGCTGGGCCTGAAAAAAGGCCGCTGCCGGGTAGGTGCCGCCGGACTGGCCTCCGCCGCCCTCGGCTTACTCGCCGCCCTGGCCACGCCGCATTGGCTGGTGTCGCTGATCCTCCTCTCGCTGGTCTACGGCGCGATCTGCTTTCAACAACCCAGCATCTTTGCCGTCTGCCTCGACATCGGCCGCGAAAACGCCGGAGCCGCCGTCGGAGCCATGAACACCGCCTGCCAACTGGGCTCCTTCCTCGCCTCCGTGTTGTTCGGCTATCTGGTGCAGTATTACGGCACTTATGAAGCGCCGCTCATCCCCATGGCGGCGCTCCTCGCGATCGGGGCCGGGCTGTGGCTGAGAGTGGATCCCACCAAGCCCCTAATCGTCTAATCCAGTACGTTGGGCCCCCGGCTCGACACATCGTCGCTGAGTTACTGTGATGGTCGAAACAGTAGGGTGGGCCTCCGGCCCGCCTTTATTGCTTCGGATCTATTTCTCGGGGTGCGGGTCAACGGCGGTGAGCGTGATGGCGGGCGCGGGGCGGCGGAAAAAGTTCCAGTCGCCCTGGTAGATAGGCCCGATAATGGTGGCGGTGTGCGCCTCTTCCACCAAGCCATTGGCGGCTTTGCCGAAGATTCGGAGCGAGTGGGGGCCGGCGGTGGCGGGCGCGGGGAATTCGAGGGTAAGTTCTGGAATGAGCATCTCGGCTCCGTCGGCGCCGGGTTCAAAGAGTTGATCGGCGCGGAACTTGCCGCGGGCGGGCGCACCTTCCACCCAGATCAACACCTCGCCGGCGAAACCCTCCTCACGGACTAAGTGGACCTTCAGGGTCGCGGTCTCGCCGTGCCGGGCCACGAGGCCGTCGGCTCATTTGGCGGCTCATTTGGCGGCTCATTTGGTGCCAGGCTCAGAATCGGGTCACAACGCCAAGACTAATATAGTCGGTAATGCGGCTGCCGGCCGGCAAAGTGGCCACCGTGCGCGCCATTAGAGAGTTCCTTTAGGAC
>JAYVRS010000198.1:0-7650 GCA_043776185.1 Bryobacteraceae bacterium
TCGCCCGCCGCGATCTTATCCAGCAATATCTGAGGCGTGTCGCGACTGGTATTTAGATCGGTCAAGGCATTTTCCAGCACGGCCTTCACTAAGTCCAAGCCCACCATGTCCATGTGTTCGAAGCTGCCATAGACGGGCAACCGGAGCCCAAATCCGGTCTTGATGGCTAAGTCCACTTGGTCGGCGTCGGCGATGCCTTCCTGCACAATATGCAGCGCCTCGCGGAACACCGCCATCTGCAAGCGATTGCCGAGTTGCCCCGGGCGGTCTTTCTTCACCATCACGGCGGTCTTGCCGCAACGCACCAACAGATCCCGCACGGCGAGCGCGATCTCCGGGCTGGTGGCCTCGCCGCACACCACTTCCACCAACGGCATCAGGGCCGGCGGATTCCAAAAGTGAGTGGTCAACACCCTCTCCGGATTCCGGCAAAGCGACTGGATCTCCGTCACACTCAACCCCGATGTATTCGTACAGAGCGCGGCATGAAGTGGCGCCACCCGGTCCAGATACTCAAACAGCCGCTGCTTGAACTTCATCTCTTCCGGCGCCGATTCAATGACGATGTCCACCCCGGCCACCGCGTGTTCCATGTCCGTGGACCCCGTGATCTGGCCCGCCACTTCCGGCCCCGCCGCCTCTTGCGCCTTTTGCACGCCCGCCGCCGCGCCCGCCTCATTGCGGCTCAACAGCGTCACTTCCAAACCACCCCGAGCCAGCGTGGCCGCAATCCCCGGACCCATCATGCCCGTCCCAATCACCGCCGCTTTGCGCATTAGTTGCATCCAGCCAGTGTATCTACTTTGCCCCCGCAAACACCCGCTGCAAAAAGAAATTCATCAGCACCTGTTGCAGGCCGCTTCCCAAGTTCCTCGTCAGCCGGTCTTTCAGCTCCAAATAGGGCTGCGTCCCGGCAAACAAGTCCTGCATCAGGTGCTGGAACTTCTGGCTGCGCCGCACCAACCGCACCATCGCATCCGGCGTGCGGCCCACCAGCGGAATCTTCTGCAGGAACACTCGCCGCGCGAGCGATGCGCCAAACGCCAGATCCTCCATAAAGTCCTGGCTGATCGCGGCGTGATAGGCCGTAGCCTTGTCGGCGGGCGCGACGCCCTCGTTCAACATCACTTGGCTCGCAATTTCCGAGGACCGCAGAGCATAGTAGAGGCCCTCCCCCGTGATCGGGTCCACCAGACCACCGGCATCGCCCACCGCCAACCAACCGTCACCCGACACCCGATTCTTGCGCCATCCCTGCGACTCGAGCGCAGGCAGCATGTGGGCATAGAATGTGGAACCAACGGTGGGCAACTCATGCTCGCGCATGTAACCCTCCAACCGCGCGCGCAGCGCCGACGCCGGCTCACCCTTGCCGCAAATCCCCACCGACAGGTGCCCGCAGCGGGGGAACACCCAGATGTACCCTTCGAGGCCATCCAGAAACTGAATGTCCACCACGTCACGATTGCCAGGCACATAATATCCCAACGCGAACATCGTGTCCCCCGCCGTGAACTCCGTCCCCAAGTTTCGTAACGAATTACGAGCGCCCATGGCCAGCACACAGTAGTCCGCCTGGATGCTGCCCTGCGAGGTCCGCACGCTCCACCCCGACGAGGTGCGGTCCGCACCCAGCACCCGCGTCTTCTCGATCTGCGCGCCCGCCCGTTCCGCCCGCTCCAGCAGCAAGCGGTTCAAGTCCGTGCGGGCATAAATCAACATCGGCCGCTCCATCGAGAGCTTCACTCGCCCGGCCTGGGGCGCCGATATATAAGTATCGTGAATCGCCCGCTTAGGCGCCGTATTGTCGATGATGTAACTGTACTTTTCGTACGCCTTGTAAGTCAGGCCACCGCCGCAGGGCTTCTCCCAAGCCAGCTTTTCGTCCAGCAGAATCGTGCGCACCCCGGCGCGAGCCAGAAATTCTGCCGTGTGCGAACCGGCCGGTCCACCGCCCAGCACCGCCACCGTCTTCATTCGGGCCTGCCTAGCGTCGACAACGGCATAAGTCGATCCAAGCCCTACTTGGGTTCAGCAACGGGCGGATGGCCAGCGGGCGGAACAACTGCGGGGGGAGCGGTATTGTCGTGCATGCCGCCCCGCTTGCTTTTCACGGCCCACGTGTCGCCTTTGCGCTCCAAGGTGTACACCATCTGCATGCCCTGTTTGGGGTCCATGCCATTCGGGACGAAACTCACCGTCGCATCGGCTTCGTTTTGGCGGAACGAAACGCTCCCCACTTCCATCTTCATCTGCCCCATATTCAGGCCCGACACTTTGGTCAGGTGATCGATCAAGGCGGCCTGCACCGCCTCCTTGGTTTGGATATTCTTAGCGCAGCCGAAAAGAGACAGCAGCGCGATGGTCATCGCAACGATACGGAGGGGCACTCCTCAATTGTAGAGCGACCAGCACCCCCCTTGGCTGGCAGACCATGAGTTTACACTTGTGGCGAAACACTTCCGCGGCGGCGAGGATCTCCAAGACAAATGAACTTGCAAAAGTCTTTACTCAATTTCGCGGTGGCCGGCATCCTCGCCGTCAGCTCCGCCTCTGCCGCTATCACGGTCGGCACCTCACTGTCCCAGGGCATCGTTGGGCAACCCTATCTCTCGTCTCTCACCGCCACGGGCGGCACCGCCCCCTACACCCATACTCTGAGCGCCAGCACCCTGCCCGCCGGCCTCACTTTGGCGCCCAACGGCGTGCTCTCGGGTACCCCTTCGGCGGCTGGTCAGTTCAATTTCGCCGTGCAGACCACCGACGCCACCAATGCCACCGCACTAACCAACCTCACGATTCGCATCGTCGGCGCAACTGGCCTGGTCATCTCCACCCAAACCCTTCCTGCCGGACGATTGGGAACCGTTTATGACGTGATGCTGGCGGCAGTGGGCGGCACATCACCCTACTCGTTCGACTTACTCCTGGGCGGCGGATCACTCCCACCGGGGCTGTCGCTATCCTCCACCGGGCGCATCCTCGGCACCCCTACCAGTGGCGGTGCTTTCCCGATCATTGTTCGCGCGACCGATGCGACGGGAAGCTCCTTCCAAGCCTCTTATACGATCCGTATCGAAGCCGCGAGCCTCATCATCTCCACCTCTTCGCTGTCGGGTGCATCCTCAAATCTCCCCTATAGCCAGACCGTAGTGGCCATTGGAGGCGCCCCTCCTTATGCTTTCGACGTACTCTCCGGCAGCCTGCCCCCGGGCTTGGTTCTGGCCTCGAATGGCAGCTTGTCCGGTACCCCCACTAACTCCGGCACCTACAATTTCTTTATTCGCGTCATTGACTCTAGTGGCATGACGGCGCAAGCGAGTTACTCCATCGTGGTGGCCGGCACAGGGTTGCGGGTCCTAATTTCGTCTTTGCCGAGCGGAATTGTGAATCAAGCTTACAGTGGCGCTTTGCTTGCCCAAGGCGGCACCGCTCCTTATACTTTCACGATTCTCAGCGGAGGCCTCCCCACCGGCCTTACCTTGAATTCCACCGGCTCGATCTCGGGCATCCCTTCCGTATCCGGAGTATTTCCCGTCACGATCCGTCTAACCGATTCCGCCGGTCAATCTAATCAGAGCGACGTGCTGGTCAATATCAATTCCGGGCTATTTAATATCACCAATACTCTATTCCCGGACGGCTTCGTCAACACGTCGTACGTGCTCAATCTGGCTACTGCCGGCGGCACCGCTCCGGTAGCGTATACCTTACTCAGCGGCAACCCGCCTCCGGGCCTCACCCTCAGTTCGACCGGCACGCTTTCCGGGATGCCTCTAACGGCCGGTACTTACTTGTTCACGGTGCGCGCTATCGATTCAATTGGTGCGACGGCCCAATTGCCCATTACGATCAAGATCGAATCCTCCACCTTGATAATTTCCCAAGCTGGCTTAGCCAACGGCCAATTGGGCCAACCCTACTCTTCGACTCTTTCCGCCTTCAATGCGACGGCTCCTTTCACCTTCGCCCTAACCGGCGGATCTCTGCCCCCGGGGTTGCTGCTGTCGCCGAACGGAAACGTGTCTGGAACGCCGACCGCTAGTGGTCTGTTTCAAGCTATCTACCGCGTAACTGACTCGCGCGGTGCCACAGCCACCATCACTCTGCCCATCTTCATCGCGGCCCCGGGTTTATCCTTCTCCACCTTGACCCTTCCGTCGGCGCGCCAAAATCAAGCATATGCCTCCGTGCTCCAAGCCACGGGCGGCACGGCGCCCTATACATTCCAGTTGGCAGGCGGCAGCCTTCCCGATGGGTTGACCCTCTCGCCCTCGGGTTTGCTTTCCGGCACCCCAACCCAATCCGCTGGTTCTACCCTATTTACGGTTCGTGTCACCGACGCTGCGGCCATGGCCTCCAACGTCACTTATAGCTTCAATGTCAATAGCTCGAATCTATCCTTAATCTCGCCCTCACCTACCGCGGCGCAGCTTGGTGTGGCCTACGCGTTCGCCGCTGGCAGCTCCGGTGGCACGGGAGCCACCACTTACACGCTCGCGTCGGGTGCCCTCCCTCCTGGTTTGACCTTGAACTCCAATGGCACCATATCTGGCACGCCAGCCGCGGCCGGAACTTACGCTTACACGCTTCGACTTACTGATTCCGCCAACAGCACCAGCGTATTCAGCCAGATTCTTACGGTATCCTCGTCGCAGCTTGGCTTTGGCCTTCCCCAATTGCCAGACCTGCTGTTAGGAGCCCAGTATCTGGCTACGCTGACGGGCCAAGGCGGAGCGCCTCCTTATACGTTCAGCATCGCCAATGGCTTCCTTCCGCCCGGCATTTCCCTGGCGCCGAAGGGCATTCTCACCGGCGTACCGATTAGCCAGGGCAGTTACTCAGTAACGTTTAGAATTACCGACGCCACGGGTGGCACGGCGACTCTAAATAGTAACTTAAATGTCCTCGCCTCCACTGGCCTCTCTATCACCAACACCGCGCTGCCGTCCGGTCGTCGTGGCTCACCCTACAACATGGCCCTGATCGCGACCGGGGGAAGCTCGCCCTATACCTTCAGCCTAGTCGCCGGTTCCACCTTGCCCGCGGGCCTCACGCTAACTACGTCTGGCTTCATTACCGGTACTCCCACGGTAGAGGCTGAATCCACTTTCACTGTCCGCGTCCAGGATGCGACGGGCCTCAGTGTACAACGCGTACTTTCGCTCTCCATCACGAACACCACACTGGCGCTGCGTGGCGAGCTGCCGAACGGTATCCTGGGAACGCCTTACACCGTTACGATTCTGCCCACCAACGGCACCGCGCCTTTCGCCTTTTCTCTCGTAAGTGGCGCGCTTCCCTCCGGTTTGACTCTATCTTCCATTGGCGTAATTTCCGGTACGCCAACGACACCAGGATCCTATCCGTTGGTCATCCGCTTGGTCGACGGAGCGGGCGATCGCATTCAGCGGGCGTTTAATCTGCAAATTGGCTCGTCCAACTTGTCATTCACTAACCTCACGCTGCCCAGCCTCTTCGTCGGCCAGAGTTACCGGGCGGTATTGCAAGCCACGGGTGGAGTAACTCCAGTTATTTACTCGGTGCTTAGTGGAACACTGCCCCCCGGCTTGACGCTCAGCGGTAACGGAGTCATCGCAGGCATTCCCACCGGCAGCGGTCAATCGAGCGTGACGATCCAAGCGACGGACGCCACCGGTGCCACTGCCACCAATACCTTCATCTTGGGTGCAGTTCAATCCGCCATCCGCTTTGGCTTTGGTAACCTCCCAAATGCGATCGTGGGGCAAGCCCTCACCTTTACGATGACCGCCACCGGCGGCACCGCCCCTTATAGCTTTGCCGCTCCGGCCGGCCTACCCGCGGGGCTGATCCTCAGCAGCACGGGAACCTTGAGTGGTACCCCCACGCAAGCAGGAACGTTTAACGTATTACTACGCACCACCGATGCGCTGGGCACTCTGGTGGAATCCACCTTCCCTCTGACAGTGGCTACGGCGAGTTTCCGATTTACCCTGGACACCCTTCCCAGCGCCTTCGTGAACCAGGCGTATTCTCAGAACCTATCCACCGCCGGCAACAACGGCAACGTGTCGTTCAGCCTGCAATCCGGATCATTGCCCACCGGTCTCACTCTCACGCCCACGGGTATCATCTCCGGCACTCCGACCACCAATGGCACCTTCTCGTTCACCGTTCGCGCGGTTGACTCAGCCAACGTCACGATCACCGCGCCCTTTACCCTAACGGTGACCGCGGCCACCGTTTCTTTCACCACCTCCATCCTGCCCTCTGGAACCGTAGGCCAAGCGTACAGTCAAGCGTTGGCCGCTACGGGCGGCGCGGTGCCTTACACGTTCCTGCTGGTAAGCGGTGCCCTGCCGTCCGGACTTTCCCTATCGCCTGCGGGCGTGCTTTCGGGAACCCCCACCGCGCCCAGCACTTCAACATTCACTGTCCGGGCGTCGGATAGCTCTGGGCAAGTCATCACCGCCGATTTCCTACTCGGAATCGGCGCCGTTGGTTCGCCCGGAGTCCTCGCCGTGGTCAGCGCGGCCAACTATGCCGACAACGGCGTCGCTCCCGGCGAGATTGTGTTGCTCTATGGCACTGGATTAGGACCGGCCACGCTTCAATCATTCTCCCTCGTGAACAATGGCGTGCCGACCACACTCGGCGGCACCCGCGTGCTCTTCGACAACGTCGCTGCGCCCATCATCTACACGTCGACGAACCAAGTGGCCGTGGTCGCGCCCTTCAACTTGGTAGGCAAAGCGACGGTCCGCGTTATCGTAGAGCAGAACGGAGTGCCCTCCGCCGTCCTCCTGATTCCGGTGCGGGCCGCGCGCCCTGCCCTCTTCACCACCGACTCCAGCGGCAACGGCGCCGGGGCCATCCTGAATCAGGATTTCACCGTCAACACGGCCGCCAACCCGGCTGATCGGTCCACCGTCGTCAGCCTTTATCTCACGGGCCTGGGCCAAACGAACCCAGCTTCGGTGGATGGACAAGTGGTAGCCACCATCGCCAATCTGGTCACCCCGGTCACTGTTACGATCAACGGCGTCAATGCCGAGGTGCTCTACGGTGGCAATGCGCCAGGATTAGTCCCCGGCGTAAATCAAGTGAACGTTCGAATCCCGGTCGGAGCGGTTTCCGGTCCGAATACCATTCGCGTAACTTCCGGAACGGCCACGTCCACCGGAAATGTGACAGTGTTCGTCCGCTAGTAAGAAGGGTCTCGACGGCCTGATTAGGGCCTTTCGAGGTTCGGCGTCCCCTTCTTTAAATGCGCGGGTTCTGTTTGGCCGGTAACGTACCGGTTCAACAGAACCCCGACCGTCAAAGGAGGGGATACCGCGTACCTTCACGCGGCAGAATGCGAGTCCGGTAGGGCCGGCATCGGGCCGGAGCAGTATGGGTATGGGCAGGTCACTAAGTCCGTCCGCCTAAAGCACGTCCACCACCGGTAGATGCCGACGCAGCCACTCCACCATCTCCCGCTTATAGGGCTCCGACTGCGCCGGCGAAGACTCCCAAGCCCGAATGCCGTGGCCGCCGCCCGGGACCGCGAACAGTTGGCAAGCCGCGACCCACCGCCTTCATGCTCTCGCACATGGCGCGCGACTGGTCAATCGGCACCAACGAGTCGGCATCCCCGTGGATCAAAAGGAAGGGCGGCATATCCGG
>JAYVRS010000199.1:0-2344 GCA_043776185.1 Bryobacteraceae bacterium
ATCTTCGGTTAGTCTTAGTGTCCAGTACTGACCAGAGAGGTCGGCTTTGACGCTCCGGTAACTCTCGCCGAACCGTCTCAACGCTTCATCAATTCCAGCGAGCAGATCGGCTTGATAGAAATCGTGAATGATCTTGGCTAAGTTGTCACCGGTTCGAGTTAGATACCTGTCTCCCGAACCAACGGGTACACCCTGTCTTATTTCACTCAGCCCCGCCAGCCGGTAAGTCCGAATCTGGCGAAGCCGATCTTGCCATTCTCGCCACTCCGTTCCCGCCGGCATCAAATAGCTCAGGATCGAGCGTTCGTGAACCGGTGTTTCGGCCCTAAAATGAGTCGCTAGTGGCGCTCGTCCGCTGATCGCCGACTCGTGTCGAGTCAGGGCTGAGACTCTACTGCCAGTTCTTCGAAGGTATTCAGTGTAGATGTGCAAGCTGACACCCAACACGCCGAATGCTGTCTCATACTCGATTTTCCCCTCGAAATAAAACGCCAGCTTGGCCGCCGGACCAGCGCCCACCCCCTTCGAAAGCCAAGCACTAGGCCCCCCCTGCGTTCTCAAGAATGCGGAAGAATCTTCGGTAAATCCCGTCAAAAGAGATAGGGCATCCAGGAAATTCGACTTTCCGGATCCGTTAGCCCCGATCAGGACGTTGAGCGGCTTGAGTTCAACCTTCGTGTCGCGAAACGAAAGCACATCCCGAAGATGGACAGATTGGAGAAACACAGAACTTCATTCTACGTCTTCGCGATGCCCGCGCCCGCGTGGATCTCTTGCAAGTTCCTCACTCGGATTGGGCTTGGCTGGCGCGAGGTGACCACTGAACAGCCGCCTTCGCGGCGCAGTTCGCCGCCGACCCCGAAAATTGAATAGCGCCCCGGCTCGTGCTACAAACGGAGTGTATGGACAAGACTATCCGCCGATACACCGACTTCGACGAGATGAAGGCGGACGAGTACCGCTACTGGCAGAGCCGCCCCGTGCATGAGCGAGTGGCCGCCGTTTCAGAACTCACCGAACAAGGTTACCGGATGAAGGGTGTGGGGCCAGATGCATTCAGACTTCAGAGAACTCTTGTCCGTTTTGAACGACTGCCACGTTAGGTATCTGATCGTCGGCGCCTATGCCGTGGCCATTCACGCGCAGCCACGCGCCACAAAAGACTTGGACATTCTGGTGAAGGCGGATGCGGAAAACGCCCAGATGCTCTTTACGGCTCTGGTGAAATTCGGTGCGCCGCTTCAGGGTATGACCTTCGCCGATTTTGCCGAACCCGGTCCTTTCTTTCGCATGGGGCGCGACCCCGTCGGGGTGGACATCCTTACGGCAATTCCCGGAGTCGAGTTTGATGCCGCCTGGGAACGCCGGGTTGAGGATGTGATTGACTTGGCGACCGGACTGAAAGCGACTTTCATATCGTGCGATGATCTGGTGGCCGCGAAACTGGCGGCTGGTCGACCCCAGGACCTTGCGGATGTCAGCGCCATTCAAAAAGCACTTCAGAGCCAGGAAAGTTCCCCGAACCAAAACCAAGAGGTAGACTAAGTAACTTTGGCGCCCGCGTGGATCTCTTGCAGGTTCCACACCCGGATCGGGTCACGCTTGCGTGAAGTAAATGCCTCCACCGCCGCCTTAGCCCCGCTGATTGTCGTGATGCAAGGCACGCGACTTGTCAGCGAAGATCGCCGCAAGGCTTTCTCGTCGCTGAAGCTCACCGCGCTCGACGTTGTATAAATAATTAACTGGACCTTGCCCGCCTTGAGTAAGTCCACCGCATTCGGCCGGCCTTCATTTACTTTGAAAACGACCTTCGGTTTCAAGCCCGCCGACTTCAGCACCGCCGCCGTACCGCGCGTGGCGGCTAACTCAAAGCCTAACTCGGCACAGCGTTTGGCGATCTCCACGGCGTCCTGCTTATGATGATCGCTGACGCTGATGAAGATACAGCCGGATGAGGGCAGGGGAGTACCGGCGCTAAGCTGCGCCTTAGCGAAGGCTTCGCCGAAGTTAGCGCCGACGCCCATCACTTCACCGGTGGAACGCATTTCCGGCCCCAGCGCCGGGTCAACCCCGGGAAACTTGGCGAACGGAAACACCGGTGACTTGACAAAGAATTGCGGCACAGGAAGCACGCCGGAAGTCTGGCCATGAGTGAGATAAGCCAGCTCTTTGAGTTTCTTGCCGAGCATCAATCCGACGGCCACCTTCGGCAGCGGCACGCCGGTAGCCTTGCTGACATAGGGCACCGTACGCGAGGCCCGCGGATTCACTTCCAGCACGTAGACCTTGCCGTCCTTGATGGCGTACTGGACGTTCATCAGCCCGATGACCCGCAGCCCGCGCG
>JAYVRS010000200.1:0-7614 GCA_043776185.1 Bryobacteraceae bacterium
GTTGGAGCGACGAAGGGTTTCCGGGGCTAAGTCAGCGGCGAAGGAGTCAGGTTGTAAGTCAACGGCGGTGAGGCACACGCCGTTGACGGAGATACTATCGCCAGTTTTTAGGTCCTCGCGAACGGTCTGGCAGGCAATTCTCAGGCGCGCTCCGGTCAAGTTAGGCGTGAAGGCGATGATGCGGCCCGTTTCTTCGATGATGCCGGTGAACATGAACCTAAAATCTCACTTTCTAACCGATTTTACATCCCCTCCCTTACGGTCAGGGTTCGTCAATTGATGGAGTGTTTACGGCGTTGGCCGAGGGAAGGGGACCCCACAGCTAACGCTGTGGGCTAGTATCGACCCAAGCTTCCACCGCGAATTCGTCGGGAGGGATGGTGTGTAACTGAGTATCGCGTAACTGGATGGCGTCCATGCGGCGCTTGATGCCACTGCCGCCCGCGACCGGCAGAGACTGCAAACCGCCGAGGATCTTAGGGGCGTAGTAAAAGAAGATCTTGTCGACCACACCGGCTTCGAGAGCCGACCAATTCACTTTACTGCCGGCCTCAATCATCAAGGAAAGATACTTTTGCTGAGAGAGCCGTTGGACAATGGCGCGTAAGTCGGTGCGGCCGGTAGGGGTATCGAGGGTCCAGATTTCGGCACCGCGGCTTTCAAGCGCGGCGCGGCGTTCCGGGGAGGCGGCGGAGGTGGTGACGATGACTAAGTCGTTTGCGGCGCTGGTGAGCATGCGGCAATCGAGAGGCAGCCGCAGTTGGGAATCGACTACCATGCGCAGGAAAGGCCGGCTGCGGGGCAGCCCACTGCGGTCGTTGAGCATGGGGTTATCGGCCAACACGGTGCCGATGCCGGTAAGAATGACGTCGTGTTGATGGCGTAACTCCTGCACATGCGTGCGGGCGCGTTCGGAAGTAATCCAACCGGAGTTATCTTCGGGCGCGGCGATCTTGCCATCGAGCGTGACGGCGGCTTTGAGAGTGACCAGCGGCCGGCCAGTGCGCATGAAATGGATGAACGGCTCATTGAGGCGCTCGGCGGCAGCGGTGGCAGTAGCATCTAAGTCGACTGTAAGTCCAGCAGCCAGTAACTTACGAAAGCCAGAGCCTTTGACGAGGGGGTTAGGATCTTCCATGGCGGCGACCACGCGCACAATGCCGGCGGCGATGAGGGCGTCGGCGCAGGGCGGGGTACGCCCGGTGTGGGAGCACGGCTCCATGGTGAGGTAGGCCGTGGCTCCGCGGGCGAGGCCGCCTGCTTGGGCCAGGGCGATCGTCTCAGCGTGATCACGTTCCACCCAGCTGTGCGAGCCGCGGCCGACGACGACGCCATCGCGGACGATGACGCAACCCACGGCCGGATTGGGCGACGTTTGCCCGTGGCGGGTGCGGGCCAAGGCTAGGGCTTCGGCCATGGGCTGACTAGTCAAAGAGGCTGGCAACGAATTTCTCCGCATCGAAAGGGAGCAGATCGTCAATCTGCTCACCGACGCCGATATAGCGAATCGGCAAATTTAGATCGCGAGCGATGGCGACCACCACGCCTCCTTTGGCCGTGCCATCGAGCTTGGTGAGGACGATGCCGGTGACGCCGCTGCTCTCGGTGAACTTGCGGGCTTGCTCCAGGCCATTCTGGCCGGTGGTGCCGTCCATGACGAGCAGCACTTCATGGGGAGCGTCCGGGATGACGCGCTGCGTAGTGCGGCGCATTTTTTCGAGCTCCGCCATCAGGTTTTCTTTGGTGTGCAATCGACCAGCCGTATCCACCAGCACGACGCCCACGGCGCGCGCCTTGGCAGCTTGCAGAGCATCGAAGACCACGGCGCTAGGATCGGAGCCTTGCTGTTGGCGGATGACGTCGATGCCATTGCGCTGGCCCCACACTTCCAACTGCTCAATGGCGGCGGCGCGAAAGGTGTCGGCAGCGCAGAGTAGAACGGTCTGGCCTTCGGCTCGATAGCGGGCGGCGAGTTTGCCGATGGTGGTGGTCTTGCCCGCACCGTTGACGCCGACAATCAGCACCACGCGCGGGGGCGCGGCCGGCTTGGTGACGGGCCGCTCGGTGGCCTCGAGGACGGCTAGCAGATGCTGTCGAATGAGAAGCTTGATTTCGGCGGGATCGCCCATCAGCTTGCGGTCCACGCGCTGGCGGACGTCCTCCAGAATCTCGGTGGTGGTGCGGACGCCAACGTCGGCCGTGATCAGGGCATACTCGAGCTCGTCAAGCAGATCGCTGTCGATCTCCTTGCGGCCCTTAAAGGTATCTTCGATTTTGTCGACGAGACCGGCACGCGTTTTCGCGATTCCGGCTTTCAGACGGTCAAGGAGACTGGACATGAGGGGTAACTTACTAGTGTAGCGGTAGTGGAGAGCTTGCACGGGTTGGATGCCGGAGAATGCGGTAGTCTGATGGATAGGACGCCACATGGACGAAGAACTCAAGGTTTACCTAGACGGCATAACGAGCGAAATGCGCGACATGAAGCGCGAGTTGATCGCGCACACAGACGCGTCGCTGGGCGAAGCGAAACGCGAGATGATTGCCCACACAGACGCTTCGCTGGAACAGGCGAAACGCGAACTGCGTGAGCACACGGAAGCTGTGGAGACGCGGCTGCTGGGCGAGTTTTTTAAGTGGGCAGGGTCACGCGGTGGTGGGTGCCCTGGATGATCGCGTCCAGGCGGTGGAGGACCGCATCGCGGAGCTGGAGCGCCGAAAAGCTGGATAGGTTAAGTGGACCTGTGCGAGATTTGGACAACTTCGCCCGACTTGAGGTTGTTGAGAGCTGCCAACATTCGATCCATAAGTGGCAGTAGATCCTCCATCTGATTGGTCGGAGTGAGAAGTACGAGGATGGAGAGTTTGCGGCCTCGTATGGACTGCTGATAGGGAATTCCCTGATCGACGGTAACCAGGGCGTCGTAGCCAGCGCTCTCGGCGGATCGGAGAAGATCGCCGTTTTTCTTGCCTTTGAGATCCGCCCATTGAGCGGTGTGCGCAGTGTGGCCGACGAAGCTGTGCCGGAGGTCGAGGGGAAGGCACTCGTCCAGCAGGACCTTCATGCGATATGGGCGAGGAGCGAGTCTTTTGCTTCCTCCAGCGCTTGGACGGCCATTTCACGGGTGACGGTAGGGAACTGGCGGAGGAATTCGCCTAGCGGGTGGCCGCCTTCGAGATAGTCGATGAGGTTTTTGAACGGGATGCGGGTGCCGCGAAAGCATGGTGTACCGCTCATGATTTCGGGATCGATGGTGACGATGGGTTCAGTCATGTTCGGTGTTCCTACTCATATTGTACTTGGCGCCGGGCGCGACGCAGGTGCTGCAGCTGGACAGGCCGGGAGGCCTGTCCTACTGGGATTCATGCTGGCACTCGAGTGATGAAGTTTCGGATGCCATCAATCATTATCGATACTTGTCCCTTTTCGTATTCTAGGTATTTACCGTGGGCGGCTTTGTTGCGAAGGTCGAGCCAAGCAGTTACATTTTTCTGATCTGTTACCGAGTATGCGCCTGCCTTGGCTAATTCAGCGTTCAATGTTTCCGCTTTCTTGGGCTCTTGTCCATTCTGAGTTTTTCTTACCAGGTCGACGGATGCCAGTTTAGCCAGTTGGCGGAGGTGCCCTTCGAGTGAGCTTCCAGCCACAACGGCGGCTGGGTCTTTATAGCCCGACTCTACGAGATGTTGGGCCATGTCGAGGAAGTCTCCGAAAAGTTCGCCGTGAACCAGTTGCTCGAATGTCTGCAAATAGCCCCCTTTTATGTCGGCGCTCAGTGCCTGCAGGACGCCCAGTAGGTCTGGGAGCTTTTCCCAGACTTCGTAGCTCTGTGCGCTAATTTCTTGAGCTTGGCGTCGATAGGCTGAACTCGCCGGAGCTATTCTTTGGATAGCCGCGTTTGCGCGAGTCCAAATTTTGATAGCGCTAGTTTCGTCCCAATCACCGCGCTTATACTTGGCCGCGAAGTTGGTAGCTTCGGTTACGATTTCATCGATATGGTCTTGCGCTGGCGATGGTTTCATGACTAGATATTAGCTCTATTCCAAGAAACTCTTGATCAGAGCAGCGTCGCCTTGGTCGAAGTGGCGGTAGATGTAGTTGGGGAGGCCTCCTTTGATGTTGCGTTGCCAGTCGGTGGGGTCGGACCAGATGGTTCTGCTGTCTCTTAGGTCCATCCAGTCACTGGTGAGACAGGCGCCGGGACTTACGGCGTCGTGTAAGTCGCGGTGGACGGGGGTTCCGATTACTCCGCAGTAAGTGGCGGGGGTGCGGTCTAGCCAGATCTTGGTTAGTCTCGGGTCGCTGTAGGCGGCTCTTAGTAGCCAGAAGCCGGGCACTCCGGTGGCCGCCGCTCTTACTGCTCGGGCACCGGTGGAAGTTAGGTAGTCGACGGCGCGGCGGATGTCGTAGGCGCGTTGTTCGGCCATGGGGTGGGTGGGGTCGATGAACCAGGCGCGGGTGTTGGGGTAGAAGTCGCCTCCGTTGCGGATCCAGTCGGGGACGGTGGGGCCAATGCCTCTCACTCTCAGCGTCATGACGCGGTGGCCTTGGCGGGCGATGGTGGTGGCTAGGGGGGCGGGTTCGAGGAGGAGGACATCCCCTCCCTTATGGTCGGGGTTCGTCACGCGGGCGGCGATCCAGAGGTTGGGTTCGGATTCGAGGAGGAGGTCGAGGGTGCGGAGGCCGTCGACGGTGGTGTCTTTCATCAGGCGGACCCGGGGCGGGGTATTGGAGGAGGTGATCGGGGTGGGCTTCCGGGGCATGACGGGGACGCGGGCGTCCCAGCGCTCTTTGATGATGTCGACCACGTCTCTGGCGCCCAATTCAGGACCGACTTGGCCGGTCTTGGTGGCCCATAGTTCATGGTCGGGCAGAATCTTGACGGCGACTTCTGGGGCGGGCGTGGGGTTAGCTTGGAGCCAGCGCGTGAACCAGCCGTAGATGGCCTTGCGGACCTCGGGTGGGGTGCCGTGGGGGCCGGGGCCGACCACCCAACTAACCTGGGCTTCGGCGTCTAAGAGCTTGTAATAAGCCTTTGCTTCTTCGAAGACGGCCTGAGCGCCGGCGGGGCGGAAGAAATCGCCGTCGGTGGAGGCGATCAGCCAGGGCTTGGGTGCGAAAGACTCGACGAAGTCCTTTTGGTCGAGTCCCGCGGCGATGAAGCCGGGCCAGGACTGTTCGGAGTCGCCGATGTCGCCGGGGAAGAGCACTTCGAAGGACTGCATGTAGCAGGCGGGGGCGGCGACCTTCACGCGGGGATCAAGGGCGGAGACAAACGTAGTTTGCGTGCCGCCGCCGGAGCAGCCCGTGGCGCCGATCTTATCGCCGTCCACCTCCGGGCGGCTTTGTAAGTAGTTAATAGCGCGCATGGAATCGTGAATCATGTAACGGGCGAAGTTATCGCCGGCGAGAATGGCGGAGGCGCCGGCCATGAAATGCTGCTCGACGCTGCCGCCGGCGCGGGCTTTGCGCATCAGCGGGTCGTAGGATTGGAGGCGTTCGCCCTGGCCGATGGGGTCATAGACCAGCACGACGAAACCCTGGAGGGCGAGGTTGCCGGCGAGTAACTGGGCGACGGGTTTGCCTTCGTCCCAATGGCCCATGGAGAAAAGGATAGCGGGGTGTTTGCCGGGCGTTTGCGGGACGTATAAATTCGCCGTGATGGGGAACTTGGGGAGGCTCTCGAAGATAACCTTTTCGATGCGGTAACCCGCTTGATTGATGGTGCCGGTAGTGCGAGCGTTTAACGGGCCCTTGTAATCGGGGAGGCCCTTGAGTAACTCGAGTAACTTGGCTCGCACCCAGACTTGGCGTTCGCGAGCTTGGGCTGGCGTCTTGATGGCGGCGATTTTGGCGCGGCGTTCCGCCAGTAGAGCTTGGGCTTTCGCGTTGAGCCAGCCGGTGAGGTCAGTCGGCTGGTCAATTTGGGCAAGGAGGCACGTCGCCAAGAGCGCAATCGAAAATCGCATTCACCTATGAGAGCAGTTTTTCGAGGTGTTCGGGGATCTCGAAGATGGCGCGGTTTTGCGTGGCGGCGGCTTTGGCACGAAAGCGGGCAAAGTTATTGGGCTCGAGGAGTTCGTCAACGGCCTGGGCAATGTCCTTAAAGTTATCGAGCACGAGGCCGACGCCTTGTTCACGGACGTAGTCGGCGTTGTAGCGCTCTTGAGGCAGCGTGAAGGCGTTGCGCTCGACGATGACGGGGAGCTTCATGTGCAGAGCTTCGGAGATGCTGCCGGGGCCGGGTTTGCCGATCATGAAGTCAGCGAGGTGCATCAGTTGGGGGATCTGTTTGGTGAAGCCTTCGATGTGGAGTTTCAAGGGGGTTTTGAGGGCTTGGAACTGTCGGCGGAGTTTCTCGTTTTTACCGCAGATGACGATGAACTGGACGCGGCCTTCGAAGCCGGCCAGGCGTTCGATGATTTTGGGCATGACGCTGGAGCCATAGCCGCCGAACAAGATGATGCCGGTGGGGATGGCGGGGTTGAGCCCGAGTTTGGCCAGTTCTTCATTGCGGTTGACGGTGATGGGCTCGTAGAAGCGCGGGTGCAGCACCATGCCTGAGGTGCGGATGATTTGGCTGCCCGGTGGGAGGATTTCGTTGGCTTGTTGTACGGCTCTCGCGGTACCGCAGAAGACGATTTGCTTTTGGGCTTCGAGCCAGAAGTGAGGCGGGAAGTCGGCGAGGTCGGTGATGACGGTGAGGTAGGGTGCGCCGGGCTTCACTTGTTGCCAGGCCTCGAAAAGGGCGCGGTCGAAGTTGGGCACGACGGAGAGGACGGCGTCGGGGGGATCCTTTTGCCAGTGCTTTTTAAGGAGCCAGACTTGAAGGGGGTGGTAAAGTCGAATTAGGAAATGCATTACCCGGAGCATGAAACCGGAACCAAGGGTCCAGCCTTTGCGTAAGAGTAAATTGTAGACGTCCTCGAGACGAAGGCGAAAGACTTGACGAAAAACATCAATCTTATCCAGCACTTCCTGAAGGTGGACGAGGCGGACTTGCCAACCCCGGCCACGTTGGGTGATCGCCAACTCAAGAGCTGTGGCGGCAGCGCGATGTCCGCCGCCGGCGTCAAAAAAGATAATGTCGATCTTCATTCGTGGTGACAGCCCTTAGTGTAGCGTTTCAGTTTGCGGCAGTTGGCAATTTCATCAAAGATTATTCGGCTTTTGATCGCCTCGTCATGTTAGGAGCGCATACTCAAATTGGGAAATTCCTATGGGCCATGCACTAATCGGCTACTTGACGGACCGTGACCACGCGCTGATGCGGCGGGTGAACCGTTGGCGCGCGCCATGGTGGATCCGGCTGTGGATGGTGTGCGCGACGAGGGGCGGGGACGGATGGCTATGGTACGCGATGTGTGCCGCGGTACTGCTTTTTGGCGGTGAGGAGCGCTGGCGCGCAGTGGGCGCGGCGTTGTTGGCGGGTACGGTGGGCGTCGCGTTGTTCATTTGGCTGAAGCGGATTACGGGACGGTGCCGGCCTTGCGCGGTGGAGCCGCATTGCTGGAGCACGTTGCTGCCGCCGGACCAGTTTTCGTTTCCTTCGGGCCACACGATCACGGCGTTTGCATTTGCGACGCCGTTGATGGCTTACTATCCGGATCTGG
>JAYVRS010000201.1:0-7607 GCA_043776185.1 Bryobacteraceae bacterium
GCCTCCGCCAAATTCATCACCGCCCCCTGGCCCGCAAAGATCCCCGACGTCGGGAACGTGGCCACCGAAGTAAAGCCCAAACTCCGCGCCGTCTCCACCCGCGGATCATTCGCCCGCAGCTTGTCCGCCACCCTCTCCCAACTAAAAGTCCGCGGACGGTCCTCGGGCCCGCGCGCCGCAGGGCCTGGCGCGGGAGGTAGTCCCCCCACCACCGGCAGAACCTGCCCCAACGTCGAGAGCGCATCCACCATCCCCGGATACACCGTCAACCCCTCGCCTTCAATCACCCAAGCATCGGCCGGCAACGCCAAGTCCGCGCCCACCGCCTCAATCAAACCATCGCGAATCAGCACGGTCGCCTTGGGCATCACCGCCCCACTCACCGTCACCACTCGCGCATTGCGAATGGCCATGCCGGATGGCACCTCCGCCCACACCGCCATCGCCAAAATCGAAAGGGTAATCAGACGCATCGTTCCGCTATCATAGAAGTTTCCTGCCCACTTTGCCAATCGAAAGAACAAATGAGTCTACCTAAGCAAGGCCTCCGCTACGCGGATGCCGGCGTCAATATTGACGAAGCCGACCGCGCCGTAGGCGCCATCAGGAAGCTGGCCCGCGCCACTTTTACGCCCCGCGTGCTCACCGGCATCGGGAGCTTCGGCGCC
Organism: Bryobacteraceae bacterium; assembly: GCA_043776185.1. GTDB lineage: Bacteria > Acidobacteriota > Terriglobia > Bryobacterales > Bryobacteraceae > JALHNI01. The sequence goes on from JAYVRS010000201.1 coordinate 669, forward strand.
ATGTACGCCCTCGAAGGCTACAAAAAGCCCGTGCTGATCTCGTCCGCCGATGGCGTCGGCACCAAACTCAAAGTCGCCCAAATGGCGGGCCGTCACGACACCGTCGGTGAGGATCTCGTCAACCACTGCGTCAACGACATCGCCGTCCAGGGCGCGCGCCCCCTTTATTTCCTCGACTACTTCGCCGTCGGCACGCTCGACGCCAAAGTCTGCGCCAGTGTCGTCACCGGCTTGGCCCGCGGCTGCAAGCGCAACGGCTGCGCCTTAATCGGTGGCGAGACCGCAGAGATGCCCGGCTTCTATCAGCCCGGCGAATACGACATCGCCGGCTTCATCGTCGGTGCCGCCGAACGGAATCGCCTGCTCACCGGCGACGGCATCAAAGCTGGTGACTTACTCCTCGGCTTGCCCTCCACCGGCCTCCACACCAACGGCTATTCCCTCGCCCGCCGTATTTTTTTCGCCGACTTACAAATCGACTCCATTATTCCGGAGCTCGGCCTCACCGTTGCCGACGAGTTACTCAAAGTCCATCGCAGTTACTTGAAACCGCTGCTCGCGCTGCAGGACGCCGGCCTCGTCAAAGGTGCCGCCCACATCACCGGCGGCGGCATGACGGATAACATCCCCCGCATTCTGCCCCCCGGTCTCGGCGTCGAAATCGACACCAAAAGCTGGCCCGTCCTCCCCGTCTTCGAATCCCTGCGCCAACGCGGCAACATCCCCGAAGACGATTGGCGTCGCACCTTTAATTTGGGCATCGGCATGGTCCTCGTCGTCCCCTCAAAGAAACTCGCCGCCGCCCAGGCGCTTTTGAAAAAAGACAAACCCTATCTCATCGGCACCGTCGTTTCATCCAAGAAGCCAGTCCGCTACTTATGAAGAAACTAGGAATTCTGCTATCCGGCCGCGGCTCCAACTTCGAAGCCATTGCCCACGCTGTAAGTACCGGTCACTTACCCGCCGAAATCGCCGTCGTCATCTCGAATCGCCCCGAGGCTCCCGGCTTACAAACCGCGCAAGCGATGGGTCTCAACGCCGTCAGCTTACCCTCCCATGGCATCGCCCGCGCCGGCTATGACGCGCAATTAGTCGCCATTCTTCAGCAAAACAAAGTTGACCTGGTTTGTTTGGCCGGCTTCATGCGGCTACTCACCCCCGTCATGATTCAGGCCTTCCCCCAACGCATCATCAACATTCACCCCTCTCTCCTACCCGCCTTCCCCGGCTTACATGCCCAGCGCCAAGCGCTCCACTACGGGGTAAAAATCACCGGCTGCACCGTCCACTATGTCATCGAAGAAATGGACGCCGGCCCCATCCTTCGCCAAGCCGCCGTACCCGTCCTGCCCGGTGATACAGAGCAAGAACTAACCCAACGCATTTTGGCCGCCGAACATCGAATCTATGTGGAGACCCTCCACGATGTACTTACCAATACATAAACTCAGCCTTCGCCCGTTAACTATGCATTAGCGTCCAACCTGTGCAGCCGCGCCTAGCCCACAGCGTCAGCTGTGGGATGCACACCCCAAGCGAAAGATACTTTTCACTAGGTCAAATCACTACGCCACCTACTCCACTAACAACTTCCGCGCCGCCGAATTCCCCGCCCCATCAAACACCCGAAACGTCAGCGTATGCTCGCCGGGCGTCAATGACTGCAGCACCAACTGAAAGCTCTCCATCAACGAATCGGTAACGCCGTCCTCCGCCTCCAGCAACACCCAACTGCCCGCATCCAGCGAATACTCGCAACGGCGTAACTCACTCAGGTTATCCTGCGCTGTCAGCGTGTAAGCCAAGCGTCCATTCGCCTTTAAATTAAGAAACACCGGCGGCGTATTGTCCACCACTACCGGACCACTCAGTAGCTCCGCCTCCCGTGCCGACTCCGCCGTATTCGCCATCCTGTCCGAAGCCACCACCCGAAACCAATACCGCCCATCGGCAAACACATCCGCATCCATCGTCAAAGCCAATTCCGCCGTGTTACTCTTCAGCAATTTCCAATTCCGCTCACCCTCGCCCCGATAACTCAGCGTATATTGCAACGCGTCGCCATCCCCATCCTCCCCCTGCCACACAATCACTAACTGCCGCGTCGACGACCTCACCACGTTCTGCGTCGGCGTACCAGCCGAAGCCGCCGGCCCCGTCTCTCCGGTATCTGTCACCGTCAACGTATAAGCGGCCGTCGCTGCCGCCGCTGCCGCCGCCGGCTTAGTGGACCCCTGCGAAGCCACCGTCTGCCCCACGACCGTAATCGATTTCATCACCGGCGGCGTATTCTGCGGCAAGTAAGCCAGCCGCGTCGCATCCACCGCATCCACCACGCCCGCCTTCCATTGCACGTACCGCGCGGCCGGGCTCCGTAACTTACCGTCCGCCGCCAAAGCCTCCCAATCGCTCCACGTCCGATCCGGCCGCGCCGTATTCCCACTCCGGGTCTCGAACTTACTCGCCCCTCCCCCGGTCACTACCATCCGGCCCCAACGCGCCACCGTACTCGCATCATGCACCGGCGACTCATACTGTCCCGGCAGCTCAGAAGGAGTAAGTCGAAATAGCTTTCCTCGATTCGCCGTCGCCGCCAACAATCCGCCCTTCACGCTAACGAGCCGCGTCGTTTCGCCCTGTTCCGTCTGCGCCATCAACGAAAGCTGGTTATCCACCGTCCGCCGGTAAATCCGTCCCTGTAAATCAGTCGCGAATAACAAAGCGCCATCCTGCTCCAGTAAGTCATATACATTCTCTTCCTTACTCGTCCAAAGCGTCTCCACCGTATTATCGGGACGAATCCGATAAATAGCCGCCTTCTCCACTCCCGCGTATTCCACCGTCGGCACCAACGCCGACGTCACCGCCGGCGTCACCCCGCCCGCTGCTGGCTTCGCCTCCTTCGGCTTCAAATCTAGCCCCGCCTGCGCATCATCCGTCACCGTAATACTAATCGGCGCGCCACTCACCATCGGCGTCGCCGGATTCGTCGCCGCCGCCGTCTTCTTCGACAACGATCCACCCAAAGCCGCCACATACAGTGAGCCATCCGCGCCCGCCACCACCGCCCGTATCTCCGGCAGTGCGGCATCATAGAGCACAAACGCCTTGTCCTTCGCCGTAATTCGGTACAGAATCCCGTTCGGCTCCGTGCCCGCCAACAACCGCCCCTGCCCATCCACCGCCAGCGCCGTCACATGGGTCTGCCCCGTATCGTAATAGACCTCACCTCGCCCACTGGACGTCACCGCAAACACCTTGCCCTGGTCCCCGGTCGCCACATACAACCGCCCATCCGCCGACGTCGCCAACGCCCAAATATATTTTGACTGCGGATTGAAATACTCCGTCGCCCGCCCATTCTCAATCCGGTACACCCGCCCATCTGGAGAAGTCGCCGCATACAACACTCCCTTCGCATCCACCGTCACCGCAAAAATCATCGGCTGCGGCGCCGTCCAAAGTAACTTCCCCTTCCCCGTCGCATCCACCTCAAATAACTTCCCCCGCGGCCCCGTCCCCAAATAAACCCGCCCATCCGTAGCCGCCGCCACTGACCAAATCGCCGACTCTTCCGGATCAAAAAGCACCTTCATCGCCGGCGCCCGCTCCAACCGCCCATCGCGAGTCAGCGCCACGCCCGCAAACTTACCCTTCACAAAATCCTGAAAAGTATTCAGCTCCCACGTCGTCGTACTCGCGGCGTCAGCCACGCTCAGCCAGGCAAAAATGAAAAGAATGCGCACGTTCACAGATTGACACAGCCCAGCGGCCCACGCCTATCTTTGAAACGCAATTGACACACTATCGCCATTCGACATTCGCATTGGTCCTCTAGCCTAAGGAAGACTAGGAGTCCCCATGCCAAAACTTCTCATCCTCTGCCTCACCACCGCCCTCTCGCTGTTCGCCCAATCCGAGACCGGCAAATCCGCCCTCGAAGGCCGCATCCTCGATCCGTCCGGACAATCGGTCAAAGCCGGGATCTCCATCCTCCAGGTTCAAACCGGCCAACGCCGCAAGATCTCGAGTGACGCCCAAGGGCAGTTCCGCGTGGGTTCCCTCTCCGTGGGTAGCTATGCCATCGAGGCCACCGCCGCCGGGTTCAGCACCACGCGGACCAACGAAATTGAGCTCCTCGTCGGTGAAACTAAGTTCGTCACCATCAGTCTTTCCGTCTCCGCGCAAGCCACGCAAGTCACCGTCGACGCCACGGCTGACATCGTCAATCGCACCGACACCAATAACAGCACGTCGCTCGGCGCGCGCCAAATCGCGGACCTTCCCATTCGTGGTCGTAACTTCATGGAATTCGTTCAACTTACTCCCAATGTCGTGCAGGAAGCCAACCGCTCCGGGATTGTCATCAACGGCCAACGCTCCATCAACTCCAACATCTCCGTCGACGGCATGGACTTTAACGACTCTCTCCAAGGCGGCCAACGCGGTGGCGGACCCAACGAGTCCGCTTACTTCTTTCCGCAGTTAGCCGTCCGTGAATTCCAAGTCGTGCGCGACGGCGCCTCCGCCGAAGTCGGTCGCACCAATTCCGGCTATGTCAATGCCGTCACCAAATCCGGCACGAATAACTACCATGGCGAAGGCTTCTATGCCAACCGCAACGGCTCCCTCACCTCGCCCGACGCCTTCGGCAACGACAGCAGCAGTAACTCCCAACATCAAATGGGCGGTGCTTTCGGCGGACCCATCAAGCACGAGAAACTCTTCTTCTTCGGCGCCGTCGAAAAGAACATCGTCACCATTCCTTACACCGTCAAATTCAATACGCCCACCGGCAACGTCACCATTCCCGATAACATCCTCAGCCAGCAGGGCTCCTTCAACCAGAAGAACAATCCCCTCGTCGCCTTCGGGCGGCTCGACTATCAACTCAATCCCTCCACCAATGCCAACTTACAATACACTTACGCCGCGCAAAGTGGCCTCAACTTTGGCGGACAAAGCGGTCAAACCAACCAAGCTTCCACCAACAACACCATCCTCAGCCGAGCCAGTCAAGGCGTCAAAGCCGCTATTACTACCGTCTTCTCCGCCAGCCTTCTGAATGAAGTCCGCGGCCAGTACGCCTACGATAACCGCACTCAGAAACCCAATAGCACCCTCGCCCAAGTAACTATCGCCGACTTCGGCACCCTCGGCGGCAGCAGTAACGGCACTTACATCTACAACGCCACTCGTTTTGAGTTACTCGACAATCTCACTTGGATCAAAGGCCGCCATACCGTCAAGACCGGCTTCGACATGAATTTCAATCCGCAACAACAGCAGCGCGAAACCAACTACGGCGGCGTCTATACCTTTTCCACCCTCGCTGATTATTTGGCCGCCGTCGGAGGTAATAACGCTCGCATCTCCCGTTACCAGCAGTCCATCGCCGCCAATGGTACCCAAGGCTTTTATGACGCGATGCAGCAGGATCACTCTGGCTTTGTCACCGACACCATTCGTGTCAACCAACGCTTCACTGTCACCGCCGGCTTGCGCTGGGACGGCCAGTTGAATCCCCAACCCTCCAACCCCAATCCGAAGTACCCCGTCCTAACCGGCCAAATTCCCCACGACCTCAAAATGTGGCAGCCGCGCCTCGGCTTCGCTTACGACCTCACCGGCCATGGACGCACCGTCATCCGTGCCTCCGCCGGGCTCTTCGCCTCCCGCACCCCCGGCTACCTCATGCAGCGCGTGTTCACCGACAACGGCCTCAATACCCTCGTGCTCGATACCAGCACCGATCCCTTGCTCCTCAACTTCTTGAAAGTTCCCCAGCCCTTCGCCGCCCTTCCCGCCGGCATCAAGACGCCCATCAACAGCATCTACTCTTTCGATCCCACCTTCCGCAATCCCCGCTCAGGTCAAGTCGCCGTAGCCATCGAACAGCAAATTGACCGCGCCACCAAGATCACCATCGGCTACACCCGCAACTCCACCTGGAGCCTCCAACGCCGCCTCGACACAAATCTCTTTGCGCCCACCGTGCTCTCGAACGGCCTGCCCGTCTTCCCCACCACCGACGCCGCCGGCAACCTCGTGCCCGCCTCTGGCTTCAACCCCGCCACCGGCGCCCCGATCTTCCTCGATTCTGCCGGCCGCGCCGTCGCCGCCCGCGTCAGTCGCCCCGATCCCACCTTGGGCCAGATCAACATCAACAAATCCGTCGCCCACTCCCGTTACGACGGCCTGTCCATCAGCGTGCAACGCCGCATGAGTCGCCGCTTTCAAGCCGGCTTCAATTACACCTACGCCTTCAACCGCGACGACGATTCCAACGAACGCGACTTCAACCGTCAGGGCGGCCTCAGTCCCTATAACTTGAAATTGGACGCTTCCTTTGCCAAGAGCGACATCCGCCACAACGGCAATCTAAATATTCTTTATGATCTCGGCCGCGGCTTCACCCTCAGCACCCTCGTCTTCGCCCGCACCGGCCTTCCCGTCAAACCCGTCATCGGTGCCGACACGCAGAACGACGGCAACACCGTCAATGACCGCCCCACCATCAACGGCTTAGTGGCCGCCCGCGATGCCTTTCGCCAGCCCGGCTTCTTCTCCTGGGACCTCCGCCTCTTGAAGACCTTCCGCTTCGGCGACCGCCTCCAACTCGATTTCTCCATCGAAGGCTTCAACCTCACCCGCTCCTCCAACAAGACCTTCAACGGCGACGGCGAAACCGCTTTCGGCGCGCCCCGCGCCACCGTCAATCCCCTCACCGGCCTCTTCTTCGCCAACAACACCGCCGTCATCCCCACCTTCGCCCCCGGCACCGACCGCTTCGGCGGCCCCCGCCAAGGTCAGGCCGGCTTACGCTTACGCTTCTAATAAAGCTCCCATCCGCCGCGGCAACGTGATATACCTACATCTCCATGCCTCACGATTCTCGTCGCGGATTTCTCAAACGAACCATGGCCCACCTGTGGACCG
>JAYVRS010000202.1:0-7606 GCA_043776185.1 Bryobacteraceae bacterium
TCGAAGAATCCAGCACCGCCTTTGATCGAATGCGCGGCGCGAAAGACGCGATTGACTAATTGTTCATCGATCGCCGCCCCTTGCTCTTCGATGGTAAGAAGATCGGCTTCAATGGTGGCGAGGTGTTCCCGGCTTTCGGCGAGGTATTCCTGGACGAGTTCGTCATCCACGTTGAGATTGCTCATGGCCCCGGCTCCCGCTACTGTCCGCTCACGCTAAAGTGCTGATGGATGCGCATGGTGGTGAGTAACTCGAGAATATCGGGAGAGGCGCGCACGATCGATAGCTGGCCGCCGACTTTCTGCAAGGAGTTATGCGAAGCAATCAGGAGGCCAATCCCCACGGAATCGACCATGCTGGCGTTCCCCAGGTCGATGATCAGTTGGCGCGCGCCGTGGCTGATCAGATCGCGCAATTTCGCCCGCAACGCTGGAGCCGAAGAGGCCACAATGTCGCCTTCTGGCTGTAATACCACCGGTTGTTCATTCGTAATCATGGTCCCTACTCCCTTGGCCGTGCGGCAAAAAGTCTCACCAGCGCGACCCCATTACCGCGCGTGTTAAATCGGATGCGTTGGGCATACCGGTGATAAATCGCTACTCCGCGGCCGTGGGTTTCCGTATCATTCTCCGGTGGCTCTCCCTTGGCACGCCAATCGAAACCGGGGCCGTCGTCCAGGATGGCGATCAGCAGCCGTTGGGGGCAGCCCCGCAAGACGCAGCAGAGCGCCGTGCCCGGCCCGTGGCCGTGGGCGACGCTGTTGCCGAGAGCCTCGCGCAGCAATAGCTCTGTCGCGAAGGCGTCCTGGCCGCCGCAGGCCTGCCCGTGCCACAGGCGAAAGCTTTGCACGAATGCTTCGACGCCTTCCAGGGTGCATGGCACCTGGGTGCGCAACTCGGCCGTGCCTTTCATGTTTTTACCTCTACGGCCAGCAGCAGGAGGTCGTCTTCCGCCAGTTGTACCGTGCCGCGCAAGCGCGCCATGATTCTTCCCGTGGCTTCCGCCAAGGGTGCGGCGCGGTAGTCGACGCAGGCGCGCACTAATTCTTCAATGCCCGACTTGCGGTCGGCCCCGGGCGTCGCTTCAATCAGGCCGTCGCTATATAAATAGAACCGGTCGCCCTGCGCCAGCCGCAGGTCCTTGCGTTGCAGCACCACCGAACTGAAGATGCCCAAGGGATCGCTGTTGATCGCGACCACCTGCGCCGCTCCCGAGTCGCTCACCACGATCAGGGGCGGATGACCGGCGCTTACCACCGACAGTTTTCGCGTGCGGCGGTTGAAATGGGCAAAGCAGGCCGTCAGATACTGTTCCTCGCCCAGAATTTGCCGCATCACCGAGTCGACGCCGCGCATAGTGTCCTCCGGCGAATAGAGGGGCCCCGAGTATTGGCGCAGCAGGGCTTTGATGGCGGAGGTGAGGAAAGCCGCGCTGGCACCGTGCCCGCTTACGTCGGCCACAAAGTAGCCGGAGACATCGCCATTGACGGCGACCACATCGTAAAAGTCTCCTCCGGTCTCCTCGAGCGGCTCATACTGCACCGCAAAGGAGGCTTCCGGGTAGTCTTCGGGGCGAGCCAAGATGGCCTGTTGCGCCTCACGCAGGCTCTCCAGGCGGGTCCTTTGTTCGCGCACCAGGGCGCGGTTGTTCTGCGAAATCCGCAGATGAACCCGTACGCGGGCGAGCACCTCCTCGCCATTGACGGGCTTGGAGATGTAGTCGACCCCCCCGATTTTGAGACCCTTCACCTTGCTGGCCACGTCATCCAGACCGGAGAGAAAAATGATCGGAATGTCGGAAGTGAGCGGATCGGACTTCAACTGCGAACAGGTCTCAAACCCGCTTTCGCCCGGCATGATGACGTCCAGCAGAATCAAGTCGGGGCGTTCGGTGCGGCTCATCGCCCTGGCCGTCGCTCCGTCGCGGGCGACGACGGTAACAAACCCCTCCGGTTGCAAGATGCCCTCAAGCAAGCGAACGTTAACCGCCGCATCGTCGACGATGAGTATCTTTGGCGACCCGGTAACTGTAGAGTGTAACGGCATGGATGGCGGATTCGCAGAGCCGGGGAAGGGGCCTACAAGAGTACCTATCGGACTGAAGCGGGCGGGTTTGAATTGTTTCTTGGCCGTCCAGGTACTTTGCTGCGATTGGGTACCACCTAACCGGCAGGCCCATTAGGAGACTAGGGTGCAACCCTTCTGGCAGTGGGCAAGTGGTGGACTCTTGCTTTTATCCTGTCCAGCCGGGAGGATTTGTCCGGCGAGTACGGATTGGTGAATCTAAGCGGCTTGATTCCTTCTATCGCTGGCCGCGGATGCGCGTCATTGCGAAAGCCGTATACGGGAAAACGGTCTGTACAGTTAGGGCGGCGGACGGAGGCCAGCGCCTACTAACCGCGCGACTCCTGCGACCCGTCAGCGTGGAGCGGAGTGATCAGTGGCTGGTCATTTACCTACAGGGCAGAGTGAAATGAAATTGGGAGTCCTCGCCGGGCGTAGATTCTCCCCAGATCTTGCCTCGACAAGTCTGCCGATCTGCTGGCAGATCGCGAGCCCCATCCCGGTGCCGGCATATTTCGCCGATGTCAAATGCGGGCGTTTAATACAGCGAATACCGTGGCATGGAATTCCGGTGCGAGGCCGATCCTGTTATCGCTGACGATGAAATGCCAGTGGTTCTCCTGGCGGGAAACGGTGACATGGACGTTGGGCGAGGGCCGCGCCCGCCCGTCATGCCCTACCTCCGGGGCTTTGAAAAATAGGCAAGCGGATTCCGCCAGTTCTGGCCAGTCGAGCCACCGAATGCTCGTGCCTCCACCTGCAACCAAGGACGACGGCGGTTGTGCCTTCGAGGACGTGCCACGTCGTGATCGGGATTACTCTTCCTGGGCCAAGTGCAGGTCGCTCTGTCCTTTTTCTTTTCAAATCATCGATTTTATTACGCGGGAAAGTGTCACGCTAACCGTCTAGATCAAAACTGCAAGCGCAGCGAGAGCTGGGTGGCGCGGGGCTGGCTTTGGTCGGTGGATCGACCGAAGAGGCCGCTGGCGAGGTCCGTGATGGGGGCCGTCAAGTTCACGCGGTTGAAGAGGTTGAAAAACTCCGCGCGGAACTCGAGGCTGGCCGGTTCGCCGAAGAACCAGGGGATTTTGACGGCCTTGATGGCGCTGAGGTTGACGTTGGCCAAGCCGGGTCCTTCGAAGGTGTTACGGCCGAGATTGCCGACTTGGCCCAGGGTGGGCTTGGGGAAGTCAGCGGCTTTGAAGACGCCGCGGATGAAATCGGAGCGCGAGGTGGAGAGCGAGTTTCCGAAGCTGGGGGTGTTGGGATAATCGTAGTTGAAGCCATCGGCATTGTAATCGCCGGCGGGGTAGGGGGCGCTGGTGAAGACGCTGAAGGGGCGGCCGGATTGAAGGATGGCAATGGTGGCGAGGCGCCAGCCCCCGGTGATGGCGTGCAGGGCGGGGGCGTGGAAGGGGGTGGGAACGGCCAGTACGCTATCGAGGGTGAAGCGGCGGCGAATGTCATAGTCGGCGCGGCCGCGCTGGCCGAAGACGTTTTGGGCGTCGATGATGTTGCGGCCACCACCCACGCCATTGTCGTTGCTCGAATTGTAATCGAGCGCGCGGCCGAAGGTGAAGATGCCTTTCATCGACCAGGAGCGTGAGAAGCGCTTGCCGCCGGAGAGCGAGACGATGTTGCTGGACGCTTCGCCCAGAGTGCGGCCGTAGACGACGGGGCCGAAACTGGGGTTGAGGCGGGTGAGGCGGCCGTTGTTGGCGACCAGGTCGCCGGCGAAGCGGTTGACGTCGGTCTGGGTGTAAAGATGGCGGCTTTGGATGCCGAGGTAGTCGGCTTCCACGACAAAGTCCTTGCCGAGGCGGCGTTGCAGGGAGAAGGTGTAGCTGTGGGTGATGGGCTGCGAGATGTCTGGCTGGTTGCCGCCGACGGAGACGCGGCTGCCGACGATGCCGCCGTTGGGGTCAATGGCGAAGCGGAAACCGGGTGGGATCGGGAAGAAAGAGCCGCCGGCGCTGCCAAGGCCATAGCTAAACTGCGTGCCCGCCGTCTGCACGCTGACGAAGGGCGTACCGAAGGCCGGCGAGTTGGTGTTGGCGCCATTGCTGACATAAGCCAGATTGCCCACCCGGCTGTAGAAGATGCCGTAAGCGGCGCGCACCGAAGTGGACCCATCGCCGAAGACGTCCCAGGCGATGCCAATGCGGGGCGCCCAGCCGTTGGGCTTATTGGCGGCGATGAAGCCATCGCCGCGGACGGCGGTTTTGCCGGTTTTCACCTGTTCGGCGAAGGTGCCTCCGGCACCGGGGGTGAAGAGGGGAAAAGGAATGCCATTCAGCGTGGCGTGGGCCCAATGGCCGAAGTAGTCCCAGCGCAGGCCGGCGTTGATGGTGAGGCGGCGGTTGACCTTCCAGTCGTCCTGAATGTAGCCGGCGGTATAGGTGATGTAGAGCTTGCGGTAGAGGTCGACTCCGACGCGCTCGCCGGCGATGTCGATGACCGGGCCGGATTGGGAGAAGGGCAGGTCCTGGGCGAAGTCGAGGATGTTCGAGAAGGTGAAGTTGGGGCGGGCGGTATTCGATTGGACGGCATAGCCGTGCTGTTGGTCGACGTCGAAACCGAAGCGGATCTGGTGATTGCCGCGGATCCAGGTGACGCCATCGTGAAAGAGATAGTTGTTGTGCACGAAGCGATAAAGGCCGCCATTGGGGAATCCGGACACGCCGCTGATGTTGGCCACGGGCAGCAAACTCGCGCCGTTGGGCGTGGGCGTGTTGCCGTCGGCACGGACGTAGGAAGCGGAGGCCTCATTCAGCAGGGTGGGTGAGAAAGTGTGGCTCCAATTGAGGCGGGCGAACTTGCCGGTGCCGGGCTGCACGATGCGGGCGAAGGGGCGTACCGCGGTAAGTTGCGGCTCGGCTGTGGTGCGGAACCAATTGAGGTAAAGGCGGTCCTTGTAGTTGCGTAGATTCTGGTCGACGCGGAAGTTCCACTGGCGGGCGGGGCGGGCGGTGGAGTAGCTATTGACGGCGGTGCCGACGGCTGGCAGGTCCGCCGGAAAACGGTCCGACGGGTAGAAGCCAGGATTGGCCGTCCGCACTTGGGCGACGGTGAGAATGCCGGTGCTGGGGGCGGCGCCGGCGGCTCCGGCACTGAAGAAGCGCGCGGCCATGGAGTTCGGAAAGGTATTTTGCACGAAGGCGCGAAATTCGGGGGTTTCGACGCGATCGAGCGAGGTGGTGGCTTGGGAGGCGCTCAACTGGTAGAGGCTGCCGAAGAAGAAGGTGCGGTTCTTGATGAGCGCGCCGCCGAAGGTGAAGCCATACTCGTTGCGGCGGAAGACGGGCAACCCGGACTGAAACACCGTGCGGCTGGTGAGGCGATTGTTGGTGTGAAACTCCGACAAGGTGCCGTGGAATTGATTGGTGCCGGACTTGGTGAAGACCTCCACCAGCGCACCGCTGTTGCGCCCCTTTTCAGCGGAGAACGAATTGGCCGAGACGCGGATCTCCTGCACGGTGTCCGGTTGCGGCGTCAGGTTGGCGATGCCGTCGCGGGAGTTGCCGTTGACGCTGGTGCCGTCGATCTGATACTCGTTTTGCTCCTGCCGTTGGCCGGCGGCGTTGATCTGGAAGCCGGGCTCGTTCTGGAAGCTGTCCTGATTGGCGGCGAATCCGCCGCCGAAGAGTCCGCCGGTGCCCGTGACTCCTGGCGCGAGCGCGGCCACGGCTCCGAAGATGTTGCGTCCCACCATGGGTGCCGATTGCAAGGTGGCCGTCTCGATGGAGCGAGAGACCTTGCCGGTGCTGGTTTCGATACTGGCGCCTTCGGCCGTCACCTCGACGACTGACTTCTGCTCGCCCAAGTTGAGCATTGGATAGACCGTGCGTACTTCGTTGCCCTGCAAATCGAGGGCCGTCTGGGCCCAGGATTGGAAGCCCGTGCGGCGGACCTCCATTCGGTAGCCGCCCGGCGGCAATTGGGGGATCCGGAAGAAGCCGCTTTCGTTGGTGACCACCTCGAAGGTGACGCGCGTCGATTCGTTGGTGAGGATGACGCTCGCGCCCGGCACGCTGGCGCGAGCCGTATCGAGTACGGTGCCTTCAATGGCGCTGCTAAACTGCGCGCCTAAGGGGAGAGCCAGGAGGAAGCAAAGGCCAACCCCGGTTAGACTAGATCTTGACATGAAGAACTCCTGAACCCTTACGGATCGGTTCTGGGCCGACCCCTGTGGATAAAATAACTGTGGCCATAATGGCTGAGCCATTGCAGAAAGTCAATGGGGGGTGGAGACTATTCCCGTAAGCTGATAGATGAAAGACAATGACCCGGAAATCGACGGCTAAGCCCGAAGCGAGTGGTCTGAGCGGCGAGGGCGACCTCACCAGCCAGTTACTGGCTGCCTCTCGTAGCATGCTGGAAGAAGGCTTGGTGGGCCCGGGCGAGAAGCTGCCGGCGGAGCGAACCCTGGCGACGAAATTCCAGGTAAACCGCGCGTCACTGCGCCAGGCCCTCACCGCCCTCGAGATCATGGGCGTGCTGACTCGCCGCGTCGGAGCCGGCACTTACCTATCGCCGGATGCCAAGCTGATTCTGAGCGCGCCGATGGAGTTCCTGATCCTGGTGGACGGCATCTCGTTCCAGGACCTGATGGAGGCCCGCATCATCGTGGAGCCTGAAATGGCGGCCCGCGCCGCCCAGCGGGCCACATTTGAACACTTGGTGGAGTTGCGCGGGGCGCTCAAGCAGATGGAGGAGAGCGGGCACGACATGGCCCGGCTGGTCGCCTCCGACTTGCAGTTCCACGAAGGGGTGGCCCGCGCTTCCGGCAATCGCACCTGTCAGCACATGTTCGCCGTCATCCACCAAGCGATGTTGCGGCTGATCTCGCGCACCACCAAGGTGGAGGACTTGCGGAAGAAAGTGCTGATGCACCGTTCGATTTACGCCGCCATCCACCAGCGCGACGCGGAGTTGGCGCGGCAGTTGATGCGCGAGCATCTGGAGGATACGCTGCGCATGGTGGCCGCCAATGCCCGCGCCGAAGCCAAGCGTCGATTGACAGGCCAAGCGCAGGCGTGATAGATAATGGCTGAGCCAATTTATGCGAACCACTTACTTTTTTGCCGGCCTACTGTTGGCCGCGTCCCTGCGGGGCGCGGAGACGAAACTGAGCCGGGCCGACTATGAGGACCGGGTCCGCGCCGCGTGGTACGGCCAGATCATCGGCACGCTGATCGGCTTTGACTTTGAACACAAGGCCGCCGCCGTCAAGCGGATTGAAAGCGTGCCGGCCAAATATCAGGACGCGCCGGTGGACGATGACTACTTCTACGAGATGGTGGCCATCCGGGCATTCGAAAAATACGGCCTCGATTTGACGGTGGAGCAATTGGGCCAACAGTGGAAAGAGAACAACGCTGGCGCCTGGGGCTCGAGCGAACAGACCCGGCTGCTGCTGGCCAAAGGCTTGCGCGGTGCCGAAGCGGGCCATCCGCGCAACAACAAGCTTTGGTTCACCATCGGGCCGCAGTTTAGCGGCGATGTCTACGGCTTGTTGAACCCAGGCTTGCCCAACGCCGCCG
>JAYVRS010000203.1:0-2332 GCA_043776185.1 Bryobacteraceae bacterium
CAGCAGCGCTTCGGCATCGGTGTCAAAGAGTTGGATAAGCTCCAGGCGTCGCAGCTCATTGAGGAGTTGCTCAAAAAGAGGGGCCGGAAACCCATGGCCGCCGCTCCCCGTGGCAGGGCCGTCAACTGGCACGCTGATGAGCGCCCTCCCCGCCCCGGCGTTGCCGGACGAGGCCACGATCATCGCCGGGTTGCAGCAGACGGTGTCGCCCTCACGGCTGACTCTGTTTCTGCAATGCCGGCTGAAGTTCTGGTTTCGCTACGTGGCTCGGATCACCAAGCCCAAGTCGGCGGCGCACCGTCACGTTCCGGCAAGTCGCCGACCTCAGTAACTTCGACGGCACGCTGCGTTGGGATCGTCCCGCGGACAAAACGAACAAGCCTTACCCCGGCGCATTTTCCACCACCGTCGGCCTCCGCGGCAGCCGTTATTCGCCACCCGAAGTCGGCCAGCGGATCGTCGATCTTCCCACCGCGCAGGCGTTGTTTGCCGGAGGGAACCTCCCGTCTTCGCCCGTAGCCAAATCATTCACGCTTACGACCGCGAACCGCTTTGTTCCCGCAACGGGCGACAAGTCAGTCCTCACCGCAGTGGCGGGGAGCGGATTGTTCAGCGGCACTCTGGTGGATGTCGCCAGCGGCCGGCCGAAGAGCTTCTTCGGCGCGTTCTTCAAGGCAGACAACAGCGGTGCCGGGTTCTTCAAAAACACGACCGGCGAAATCGGCAGCGTCGAAATCGGCCCGCCGTAGTGCGAGCGACCAGTTCGATACTGGCGATCTCGGTCAGGAACGCTGCACAATCGATCACCGACAAATCCTGGGCGCCGCCGCTTTTTGGCGGTTCCAAAGGAGACGCCAAATGACCCGCATCTGTTTGCCGGCGCCCCCTTTGGGGCGCATTCGCCCTGCCCGGGGATCCGGGGGTGCCGCTCGTTTCACTCGCTCTACCCCCGGCTAATTTCCGCCAACCCTTCGGGTTGAAATCGCGACCGTCACCCTATGGCGCGAGCCTCAATAAAAGGAACCATCATCTCGCGGGAGGATAACTAGGGATGTCGTCGCCGGGGGATTTGAGGCCGCCGTTCAGCTATTCTCCTCATGGCGCTACTTCCAAGCCCACCGGCGTGCTCCCGGCGGACTCGATCAGGAAGCCTACTCCCCTGCCCGTCGGGTTGAGGGGTTGCTCAAGAATGCCGGTAAATTTGCGCACCACATTGCCCGGCAGGGTGTAACTCCCAGTAAATAGACCGGTGGATGGAGCGAGCGTGAGTTTTAGTGCTGATGGGTTGGGACTCTTAACGCTGAATACGCCCGCCGGAGAGAGCGATACATTTCTGCTTCGCGCGTCGGACGGGACAAAGACGACGTTCACACCCCTGTCCACCGTCAGGCCGTTGAGCGGAAGCTGGCCGAGGTCGTTCCCTTTCGGCGCGCGCGGAGCGGTGTAAGGATAGCCGCGTGCTGCGGAGACGAGTCCCTCCACCGGCCAGGCGGATGGAAAGCCGGACGGTTTGGTCAGGGCGTTTCGGAACCAGCGCACATTGCCGGTCAGACCGGGTGCGCCGAGGGTGAGTTCACCAAGGATGGCGCCCTGGTGGCTGTCGAGATCACAGAAGAGTGTCCAGATGGGTTGACCCGGCACCGAGGATTCGGACAGGTAACAACTCGGTGGCACCCCAGTGGTCCCATTGGCGAGATACAGCTTCGCGGTGACTTTGCCCTTCGCATCGACGGAGACGGTTGCCACGCTGCTGCCTTGCGGATAGATGGCCTCGGTGTGCGCCTGGTCAGAGGGCAGCTCGAGAGTGTAACTTTGCTTCGTCGCCGTAGCGATGGCTCGGCGGGCGGTAAAGGCAAGCACTCGCTCCGCGTCGAGCCTGAACGTACCGGTGATCACATGGGGCGCCTGCAGACTCAGTTGCAGTTCCACTTCCAGCGATGGGCTCTTGCCGACTTTGGTGGTAGTTCGCGCGCTGCCATCCAGTTTGAACTGGCCCTTCAGTGGGTAAGTTATGCCGCCGGTGAAGAAGCTTCCGGTAAAGCCCCCCCCGCTGGTTACGGTAATCGTCGCCAGGCCGGCGTGATTCAGTCTCGGCGTGGCATCGCCCAGGAGGTCGCGGTAACTGCCGGCGGGGTTCAAAAACGGGTTCTCAACAAATTCCGAACTAAGTTCGACCTCGTGCCTCATCGGGAAGGCTAGCCTAGGATTAGTCGAAGGCAGTCCCGCGATTCCCAATCCTTTCCATTGCTTGAAGAAGAACCCAGTGGTCGGTTTGGCTTCCAGCGCCACAAGATCATCCTCAGGTACGTAGGCGACCGATCCACTGAGCAAA
>JAYVRS010000204.1:0-2329 GCA_043776185.1 Bryobacteraceae bacterium
GCCGTGTCGTTGCCCGGATGATGCGTAAGGCGCTGGGGCACGCCGCCTGAAGCCGGCATCACGAAGACATCGACACTGCCGTCGTACTGCCCCGTAAACGCGATCTTCGTGCCATCGGGCGAGAAAATCGGATTCGTTTCGGCACCGGGACCATGGGTGAGCGGCGCCGCCACGCCGCCGCTGCGAGGCACCATCCACAGGTCGTCGGCGTATTCGAACACGACGTGCGTCCGGCTGATGGAGGGGTTGCGGAATAGCGATGGCGAGTCGATGTCTGTGGGCGGTGCCTGCCCCATCATCAGCATGGGCATTAAGAACCAGTAGGTGTTTCGCATGGATGCCTCTTCCGCCAGTATAGGTGCCCGGCAGTTGCCAGCGCGTGGACGCACCGGTTGTCTTATATAATTTCCCTTGGCTCACAAAGGAGATCCGCATCATGAACTGGTGGGTAACATGGCTGTTGTTCCAACCCGCGCCGATTTTGGATCTGCCGGCCAATAATCCATTCACCTCGCCGGCCGATGTGGCGCAAGGCCGGCGGCTCTTTCAGGGCCGCTGCGCAGGGTGCCATGGTCCGGAAGGCAATGGCGGGAAAGGAGCCAACCTGGCTGTGCCGATGCTGCCGCGGGCCGCGGCCGACCCCGCTTTATACCGAGTCATTCGCTACGGCCTCCCCGATACGGAGATGCCAGGTTCGCTGATGGATACTCGCGAGCTGTGGCAGACGGCCGCCTTTGTGCGCTCGTTAGGGCAGTTGCCCGCGACACCCGTGGCCGGCAACGCGCCAAGTGGGGAAGCGCTGTTGCGCGGCAAGGCCGGTTGCCTGAATTGCCACACCCTAGGTAACGAAGGCGGTCGCATGGGGCCATCGCTTTCGGGCATCGGTGGACGGCGCAGCGCGACGCATTTGCGGGCGAAGATCATTGACCCCGCCGCCGACGTGCCGGATGCCTTCCGCAGCGTGCAACTTACTACCCGTAACGGCCAGAGTATCCGCGGCATTCGTCTAAATGAAGATAGCTGGTCCATTCAGATCCGCGACTCTTCCGATAAGTTTCATTCGTTTTGGAAGGAAGATATCGTGAAGATCACCAGTGAAAAGCGCTCCCCCATGCCGTCCTATCGCGGCCGTCTGAATGATCAGGAAGTAAATGACGTTGTGGCGTTTCTGGCCACGCAGCGGGGTGTTCAATGAAGACTGTACTGCTCGCCTTGCTCACTTTTCCTCTGCTGGGCCAAGTGACTTACGAGCGCATTCTGAATGCGCATAAAGAGCCTGGCAATTGGTTGACTTACTCGGGCAATTATTCCGGCCATCGGTTCTCGCCGTTGAAGCAGATCAACGACCAGAATGCGGCTCGCCTGCAGCCCGCCTGGGTGTATCAGTCCAACTCACTGCAGAAGTTTGAGACCACCCCCATCGTCGTGGACGGCGTGATGTATATCTCCGAAGCTCCGAGTCATGTCACGGCGCTCGATACGAAGACGGGTCGGCCTTTATGGAAGTATCGCCGGACCATGGCTGACGACATCCGGGTCTGTTGCGGCCAAGTAAATCGTGGCGTGGCCGTGCTAGGCGACCTGGTGTATGTCGGCACCATCGATGCCCACTTAGTCGCTTTAGATGCCAAAACCGGCGTCGTGCGCTGGGATGTTGTGGTGGCCGACTATAAGGCGGGCCAGTCCATTACGGTGGCGCCGCTCGCGCTGAAAGATAAGATCATCGTCGGCATTGCCGGTGGCGAGTACGGCATTCGTGGCTTTCTGGACGCCTACGACGCGAAGACCGGCAAGCCGGCCTGGCGCTTCTGGACGGTGCCAGCGGCGGGCGACGCGGAGGCCAAAACCTGGGCCGGCAAGAGTTATGAGAATGGCTCCGCCGCCACCTGGGTTACTGGCGCTTACGACCCCGACACGAACCTGATTTACTGGGGCACCGGTAACCCGGGGCCCGATTGGAATGGCGAAGTCCGCGCTGGCGACAATCTCTATTCCGATTGCCTGCTGGCGCTGGATGCCGATACGGGCAAGCTGAAATGGTACTTCCAATTTACTCCGCACGACGTACACGATTGGGACGCGACGGAAGTGCCGGTGCTGATCGATGCCGAGGTCCGCGGCCAGAAGCGCAAGTTAGTGCTCTTTCCGAATCGCAACGCTTTTTATTACGTGCTTGATCGCACGAATGGGCAGTTCTTACTCGGGAAGCCTTACACCAAACAGACCTGGGCCAAGGGCCTTGATGATAGCGGCCGCCCGATTCTTGTTCCGGGTATGGCGCCGACCGTCGAAGGCACGCGCGTCTGGCCTTCGGTGGCGGGTGCCAATA
>JAYVRS010000205.1:0-7587 GCA_043776185.1 Bryobacteraceae bacterium
GTGTTGGAGCAATTGGGCGAAGTGGAGGAACGTCTGGCCGGTATGGAGGATCCGAGCGAATCGGACCACAACTACCGGGGCATCATCAAGACCGGTCAACTGCACGACCTCGCTAGCCGGCACACCGATGTCCAGCACCAGTTAAACCTTGCCACGGTGGAGCGCGATCTTCGCCGCGCGCTTTTGGGGGCTCTAGAGGCGCAGATGGAGACCATTGGCCAACGCAAGGAGAACAATGCGCCGGGCGGGACTTGGGCCCTGGAGACGCAGCGGGCTCAACTGGCCACGATCCGCGCCCGAGCGGAGGAGATGAAGATGCGCTACGCTCCGGGTTTCCCGGAGCGTACCCTGGCTGAACATGCGGTGCGGGCCGCCGAAGAAGGGCTCAAGAGTCTGGAACACAATGAGACCCGCGTGCAGAGCGAAACGCGGCGCGAGGATCTACAAAACCAGATCGGCCGCGCCCGGGCCGAATGGCGAGCTTACGAACTCACGGTGAAGCGGCTTGAAAAAGATGAGCGTGAACTAGGGTCCCAAGTTTCGGCGCTGCGCCAACGCTACATGCCGGAGAGCGGAGCGGAAATCGACCGGATCGTGATCCAGCGCGAGTACTCCATGCTGAAAGAGCATTACGCCGACCTTCTCAAAAAACAGCGCGAGTCCCAAATCGCCTCCGATATGGAACGGCGCGGCCAGGGTGAAACGGTGGAACTGATTGAGCCGGCCTCCGCCCCCACCATGCCGGAGATGCCGAACTGGGCCATCAAGTTCGCGTTAGGCGGCTTGGCCGGCTTGCTGCTGGGTTATAGCTGGGGTCTCGAAAGCTATCTGAGCCATCCTCGGATTCGGACGGTTGACCACATCGCCCTGCTGGGTGACTTTCCGGTGTTGGCGGAACTGCCCCGCTCCACTCCGCTGCTGATGCCTTTGAAGACCGGGGGCCGGCCAAACCGTCCGGCAAAAACGGCGGTACTCACTAGCCTCACCTTGCTTCTTTTGGTGCTGGGCGGATGCCAGCGCGACACGAAGGAGTCGTTGACGCGCCGCGCCGTGGAAGCCCTGCGCCAAGGGGATAGGGCCAATGCCACGATTCTTCTGCGGAAAGCGCTGCAGTTGGATGCTCGTTATCCGGAAGCCCATTACGAAATGGGCCTGATGCTATTGAAGGACGGACTGGGCGGACCGGCCCGTGAACATTTGATCCGGGCCGCCGAGGCTTGGCCCAACCGGCAGGACGTCCAGGTGCGGCTGGGCGACCTGAGCTACGAAATCTACTTTAGCGATCCCGGACGCCCAGCTGCCCTTTTACGCGAAGTGGAAGAGATCGCTCATCGGCTGGCCGATCGCTGGCCTCACCACCCCGCAGGCCACCGGCTGCTGGCCCAGGTGCTGA
Organism: Bryobacteraceae bacterium; assembly: GCA_043776185.1. Taxonomy (GTDB): domain Bacteria; phylum Acidobacteriota; class Terriglobia; order Bryobacterales; family Bryobacteraceae; genus JALHNI01. The sequence goes on from JAYVRS010000205.1 coordinate 1,394, forward strand.
TTGAGCGCAATCGTTCCGCCGAAGCCGTCGTGCTGATGGAGAAGGCCATCGGGCAGCTGAGCGAGCCCAAGTCCGAGGGCGCTGCGGCGCTCAAGAGCCAGCTGGCCTCCACGCTTTATCAAACTGGCGCTTTAGACGATGCCGAAGCGCGTCTGCGGGAGCTTTTGAGCGACCATCCGCACTACACTCCGGGCTACGACCTGCTTTATCTGCAGTTGATGGACCGTCGGCAACTCGCCCCGGCCCGCGCCGTGCTGGAAGACAAGTACGCGCACCTGCCCACCGTCGCTTTCGGCTTGCAATTGGCGGCGCACGACTTCGCCAACGGCGAACATGAGCGCGCCGTAATGGCTACCGATCGCCTCGCCGCCGAGGTGTCCGCGATGGAGGCAGTGGCGGACCGGAACGCCAAACATCCCTACGCGTTTTCCGATCTGGGCGACTTCTGGATGCATCGCGGCGACGTGGAACGCGCCACGGCTTACTACAAAATCGGCTTGCAAAAGGACACGAAAAACCGCGCAGTGTACGCGGGCCGCATTGCCGAAATGCTGGTGGCAAAACAGGGCCCGGCGGTGGCCCGCAGTTTCATTACCCAGGAACTGGCGCGCTCACCCAACGATCCCCTGCTGCTGGCCTACGAATCCGCCATTGACTTGGACGCGCCCGGTGCCACGACGCGGAACCAAGCGCGGACACGGCTCGAAAGCATCCTGAGCAAGATGCCCAACTCGCCGTTTGTGCGCTTCCATATCGGTCGCGCGTATCTGCAGGCCGGCGAGTTGGAGCGCGCGGGACAGCACTTCGAGAAATGCGTAATGCTCGATCCGAACTACGCGCCGGGCTGGGTGGCACTGGCCGAAGCCGATATCATGAGCGGCCGGGTGGGATTGGCGCAAAATCGTCTGCGCGCGCTGTTGCAACGAAGCCCCACATTCACCCCCGCGTTGCTGATGCAGGCCAAAGCCAATCTGGCGGGACAAAAACCCGGTGACGCCGAAACCGGCCTGCAACAAGTGGTGGCCCAGGACCCGGCGAACATCGAAGCTTGGCTGACGCTGGCGCGCGCGCAGATCAGCCAGGGTAAGCTACCGGCCGCCCAAAAGTCAGCTACGGCGGCCGTCCAAGCCGCGCAAAAGGCCGATTCTCAGGACTACCGTCCCATCCTGCTGGCGGCCGAGTTAGACGCCTCCCGAGGCGACGCGGTCGCCGCGCTTAAGAGCCTCGCCCGAGCCGTCCTGCAATGGCCGGACCAACCAGCCGTGGCTGAAGCCCAAGCCAACCTCACCTTGCGCCATGGCGATCCGGAAGCCGCCCGGCTACTCTACGCCCGGTTACTGGGCCAAGCGCCGGGCAACGACGCTTACCGGCTAGGCCTCGCCGGTGCTTTCGCGCTGCTGGGTAAGCACGTCGAAGCCGCGATGGAATTTCAGAGGTTACAGAAATCCCGCCCCGATGACCCGCGGCCCTGGCTGTTGCATGGTGCGCTACTTTCCGCGAAAGGCAAATTGCCCGAAGCGCAAGCAGCCTATCAGGAGGCGCTACGGCGCGACCGCAACCATCCGTTGGTGCTCAACAATCTCGCCTATGTGATCGCTAAGTCCGGCAAGGATCTCGCCTCGGCCTTGCAGTATGCCGAGCAGGCCAAGCGGATTCTGCCGGCCAGCCGCGAGGTGAACGACACGCTCGCCTACATCTACGTAGCTATGGGCATGGGCCGAAACGCCACGGCCATTTTGGAAGAGATGGCTGCCGCGCGTCCCCAGGACTTGAAAGTCGCGCGGTTGCTGACCCACGTTCGGCAAAACGATTTTCCGGCGGCGCTGCGCCAATTTGAGGGTAAGCAAGATGCAAACTGAAGAAGTGGCGGTGCGCATTCCGGCGCCCCGGGCGACCGAGGATTTCGCGCAGAATCTGTTGAACCTGGCCGACCAATTGGACGACGAGTCGATCACGCCGGCGGCGGTGGAACCTCCCGCGTCCGCTCCAGATCTACGGGCTGACTCATCGACGAGCCTCGCTCAGGAAACCGGCACGTCCAGCCCAAACGAACTCGACAGTTACGAGCCTCCGGCGCTCGATGCCGAGGTCTGCCTGCGGGCATTTCCGGTGCTTAATCCTCGATGTCATCGCGCATATCTCGAGCAATTCCGCGCATTACGCACCCGGCTTTGCCTGGAGCAGCGCAACTGGAGTTTGCAGCAACGGGACTTGCGCGTGATCAGCGTCTTGAGCCCGTCCGCCGGCGACGGCCGCAGCTTTGTCGCCGCCAATCTGGCGGCGGCGCTAGCGGTTTCCGATGCGCAGGTGCTGCTGGTTGACCTCAACACCGGCGCACCTCAGTTGCATGAGTTACTCGGCGTGTCCGCAGTGCCCGGTCTTACGGAAGCGTTGCGCGGTCCTCGTCATATGGCCAATCAAGCTTGGTGGACGGTGCTGCACCGCGTGCCCGCAACCAACCTTTTCGCCATGACCTTGGGCGCGGGCGGCAGCAGCCAGATCGACACCGTCGACTTACAAAAGCTCCCCAGCCTGATGGAACATTGGCGTCAATGCTTCGATTGGGTGATCCTGGATGGACCGGCTTTCGAGGTTACCTCGGACGCCGAAATTCTCTCGCATATTGCGGACGGAACCCTCCTCATAGTACGGCCAGGACACACATCCTTCGCCGAAGTGCAGCAAACCACGAGCCACATGCCCGCAGATAAAATTCTCGGAGTGGTGATGAATTCGTATCGGAGATAATCCGGCTTTGGGTAAACTAGCAGGGTGCTATATCATCCGGCGCTTCCGGCACTTCTGGGGTTCATTGCCCTGATCTTCATCGCCGTCCCCGCCTGGGCCATGCTCAACTCCCAACGTACCCGCGAACGCGGCGTCCCCGGAGTGGCTACCATCGTGGAAAAAGAGGAGTTCCCCTTCAAGGGCTCTTTTCATTGCTGGGTGGAATTTGGCGGTCGACGCTGCCGCGTCCCGCTGCAAAAAGACATTTGGCGCGCCTTGCGGCGAGGCGAACAGCTCAATATCGTCTATGATCCAGAAAGACCTGGGCAGGTGACATACGGAAAGATAAGCAACGCCCCCTATGCGACGCTGATTTACAGCTCATTGATCGCCTTCGGTATCCTTACCGCCACTGCCGCTTGGCGCCTGTGGTTCGCATAGATATCAACCAAAGTTTGTACTATTCAGATTCGTATTCATCGATTAACCCAAGAAATTAACGCTACGAGTCGGCTGGCCTCGAAGCACCGTGACCCGCGAAGCCGCTACAGATTTACGTCGACACGCACGAACCCTCCAGGTGATCCGGAGGGATATCGGCGCTGAAGATTACCGACTGCTGCTAGAGGGTGTTTAGGTCCAGGAACCCGCCCCAAGGCTCTGGCCCGCAGAGTTCACCTGGCTGGCCCTGAGCTTTGGCGAAGGGTGTGCCGAATTCTCGTTGGAACTCATCGTCCAGGGTCGCCATGCTTGAGGCGAGCCGCTCCCGTTCTTCTAATTCGAATTGCTCCAGCGGACGCAGCGGTCCGCCGTCAAAGATCGCATCAGCGCGCGTGATCATGGTTCCCTATTGTAGTGAATGCAAGGGCATTTTGGGATACGGCTGGGCGAGGAAAAGTACCGGCAGTTCTACCAGTTAGGCGAGCAGTTCTTTGATGACACTGCCCCCGACTATGGTCGGTCGCTCGGCGCGGCCGTTGTGCATATAGGTGAGTTGAATATGGTCGAGACCCAACAAATGCAGCATGGTCGCGTGAATGTCGTGAACATGCGCGGGCCGCTCGACGGCACGTAGACCGATCTCGTCGGTGGTGCCGACGGCTTGGCCGGGCTTGATGCCGGCCCCGGCAAAGAACATGGTAAAGCCCCATGGATTGTGGTCGCGCCCATCGCCCTTTTCATTGAAGGGCGTGCGGCCGAATTCCCCGCCCCAGACGATGAGCGTTTCGTCCAGCAGTCCGCGGGCCTTCAAGTCCGTCAGCAACCCCGCAATGGGCTTGTCGGAAGCACGGCACCATTTGGCGTGGTTGGCTTCGATGTTCTGGTGGGCGTCCCAACCGGAGCCGGAGCCGCAATAGAGTTCGACGAATCGAACGCCGCGTTCCACCAGGCGGCGGGCCTGCAGGCAGTTGCGGCCGTAGTTGAGCGTGGTGGGGTCGTCCATGCCGTAGAGCTTCTTGGTGGCTTCGCTTTCCTGGGACAGATCCACGGCTTCGGGCCCCGCCGACTGCATCTGGTAGGCCAACTCGAAGGACCGAACGCGGGCATCGAGCTCGGAGTCCTCTGCTTTGTCCTCGCCGAAACGGGCATTCAGCGACCGGAGGTAGGAGAGCTTGCTGAGTTGCTGATCGCTGGTGGCGCCGCCACCGGGCTTCAGATTCAAGATCGGCGTATCGCCGGTGCGAAACTGGGTGCCTTGAAAAGTAGCCGGCAGAAAGCCCGCACTCCAGTTCTTGGTGCCGCCCAGCGGCTCTTTATCGTCCTGCATCACGACGAACGAAGGCAGGTTGCGATTCGCCGTCCCCAGGCCATAGGTGGTCCAAGCGCCGAGCGACGGACGGCCGGCCAAAATGTCGCCGGTGTTCATCTGACAGACGCTGCCCACATGGTTCAAGCCATTGGCCCAACAGCTGCGCAACACGGCTAGCTCGTCGGTATGCTTGGCGATGTGGGGGTACCAATCCGAGACCCAAAGTCCGGATTGCCCATGCTGCTTGAATTCCCGCTGGGAGGCCATGATGGAGTTATTGGCCGTGCCCATCGCGGTGATCAATTTCCCATAAGAAGCGGGCATGGGCTGGCCGTGCAGCTTCTTGAGCGCCGGTTTTGGATCGAAAAGGTCAAGGTGGCTGGGTCCGCCTTCCATGAAGAGGAAGATGACGCTTTTGGCTTTGGCGGGAAAGTGAGGCTGATTGGCCCGAAGATCATGAGGGGCGGCATCGGCCATCATGGATGAGAGGGCGAGGCCGGCGAGGCCGCTGCCGGTTTGGGTGAAGAATTCGCGGCGGGATCTGACCGGCCAGTGATGCTGCAGTTGTTTGATCATGGCTAGTTGATGTAGAGGAATTCGTTCGAGTTAAAGAGAGCGTGGCACAGGTCCACCAGGACCGCGGCTTCGATCGGCTTGATGCCAGCGGGCAGCTTGTCTGGCACCAATAAGGGCGCTTTACGAGCTTCCAAAATCGGCTGATGGCGGGTGAAGAACTCGCCGGCCATCTGCTTTTCGTCTTCAGTCGCGGCCCGCGAATAGACGAGCCGATAAGCGCGGTCGACCATGGCGGCGCGCGACAACCCGGCGTCGTTCAACACCCTGGCCGCGAGCCCCTTCGACCAATCGAGCACCAGTTCGCTGTTCATCAACTCCAAGGTTTGCGAAGGCGTCACCGTTTGGTTGCGTCGCGCGCAGCTCTCATGGGTGTCCGGCATGTCGAAAGCTTCGAGCATCGGGTAGCGCGTATTACGCCGCACAAAAATGTAGATACTGCGCCGACGGGCCTCGTCCACGGACTCATTGGCCTTCCAACCTCCACGGGTCTCCACGCCCGCCGGTAAAGGCGGAAACACGCCCGGACCATTCATTTTCGTGTTCAGCAAACCACTGGCGGCCAGCATCGAGTCGCGAATGCTTTCGCCTTCCAAACGCCTGCGATTGTAGCGCCAGAGCAGCTTGTTGTCAGGATCAATCTTGGCGGCAGCCTCGGCGTTACCGGAGCTTTGTTGATAGGTGGCCGAGAGCATGATCTCGCGATGGAGTTGCTTGATGCTCCAGCCACCGCGGACAAAGCGGTAGGTCAAATCGTCCAGCAGTTCGCGGTGCGAAGGACGGTCGCCCATCAGACCGAAATCGGAGGGCGTGCCGACTAGGCCGCGACCGAAATGATAATGCCATACCCGGTTCACCATCACGCGCGCGGTGAGCGGATTCTCGGGACGGGTGAGCCACTTCGCGAGCGCGGTGCGTCGACCGCTCTTACCAGCCGGGGCCGCCGGAATGGCCGCGTCACTGGCGTCCAAGATCGACAGGAACCCGGGCTGCACTTCTGCCTCAGCCGCATCGTAAGCGCCCCCACGCAGCACATGGGTTTTGGCCACGGCCGCGGCATCTTCCACCATCGCCTGGGTGACGGGCAACTCGGCCGGCTTCAGGTGGTCGAAAGCCTTCAACTTGGCTTCCAGTTTCGCGTAGG
>JAYVRS010000206.1:0-2328 GCA_043776185.1 Bryobacteraceae bacterium
TTTAGCTATTTCGCTTCGGCGGCTTTCTGACGGAAGACGGCACGGGCGGCTTCGAATTGCTGGATGACGTGCTCGCGTTCCTTGGGCGAGCGCCAGGCACCGGCTTTGTCCGCCATCGGCCAGAGCTTGTCGATCCAGGCGAGGAAGTATTCCGCTGACTTTTGGCTGCGAATTTTCTGATCGCCGACGTAGACGCGGATCGGGTTGCCAACGGCTTGGGGATAAGTGGGATCGAGAGAGTTCATGGCGGGCGCGCCTTCGACGGTGAACGAATACCAGGCGCTGCCAGCGGCAGGCGCCTGGCCCCGCAGCCGGCCGCTGAGGCCGTCGGCGCTGAGCGGCACCTCTTTCCATACGGTGCCATTGCGGTAGATGACGGCGCGTTTGAGCGGCAATGCGGACCAGACCTGCGCGGTGAACTCGAGTTCGCCGCCGGCGGCAGGAAGCTGAATGCTCTCGCCGGCGGAGCGGCCATTGATGGCGAATTCGATTAAGGGTCCGTTAGTGGCGAAGGAGCGTCCGGCGCCTACGGCATCGATCCAGGCGCGGGCATCGAGCTTCGGCCCGAGGTAAGCGTAAGTGCGATAGCTGCCGTACATGGTGTGCCGGTGCAAGCTGGTGTTGGCATCTTCGCCTCCGGTGGCCGCGATGGGGAAGTCGTTATTTAGCGCGTGGTGCCACACGGTGAGTGAGGCGCGGGACGACGTGGACCATTCAAGGCAATCCAGCACGCCCAAAGCGACATCGAGCGGAAAGGCTTTGGCGCCGCCCAGGCTGCCGTTGAGCGGATCGCCGGAGCCGCCGCCGAAGGGATGAACGTAGCCGGTGATGGCGCCTTGCGCCTTGGCCTTGCGGAACATGTCGGTGTTGCTGGGATAGAGGCTTTCGATCGCCGTGCCTTGGTAGCCGGTGAGGAACGGCGAGATGAGGTGATCGCGCAAACCGATCATGAAGGTGTGGCCCCAGAACGGCGGACGGTACTCTTCACCGACAATGACAGGCATTTCGGGCGTAGAGGCGGGATGGGCGCCGCCACCTTTGACAAAGAACTCCCAGTCCATGATGCGATTGTCTTTGTTGGCGACCAGGGTGGCGGCGACGTCGTGACCCTCGGCGCGGCCCATCATGATCATGTTCTCGAGCGAGTTTCGCAGGTTACCCCCGTAGTTCGTGTGGGCGTGCGTGGTGCCGCTGTAGAACCCTTTGGCGCGCATGCTGACGATGGGTTTGAGAGTGAGTATGGCAGAGGTGACTTCGCCTTCCTTGACGTCAACTTCCTGGCGCGCGATCTGATACTCGAAGCCCTTGACGGCTTCGAGCTTCAGCTTGCCGACGGGCGCTTCGAGGACGAAGTCGCCGCCGGTGTGAAAGACATGGTCGCCGGAGCGATAGGTCATGCGGGTGGTGGCAACGCGGGCATAGGCGTCAACGGGCGGGTAGGACTTGCCGTCGGAGGCGTCGGCGTAGATGCGGGCGGCGGTGCGGCTTTGGGAGACTGAGTCCATGATGCGCACCTGAACCCGGCCCATGGGACGCCGCCAACGACGCGCGGTAATTTCGACCTTCCGTTTTTCGCCGCCATACGTTTCGAGAAGACACAACTGCGGCAAGCCGCCTTCGTTAGTCACGTAGGCGATCCATTCGCCGTCGGGAGACCAGCGTGGATGAAAGTCGTCAAAGGACCCGAAGGTCATTTTGTAGGCTTCACCGCCCGCGACGGGCAGCACATATAAGTGGTTAAACTCGTCGGCCGCGCCGCCGCTCGAGGAGTAGATGATGCGCTTCCCGTCGATGGAGACATCGGGCCGCGTGCGGTAGAGGGTCTGCTCGCGCATGACGGTTTTGGCTTTCAGGATGCCGTCGGGCTCCACCGGCACGCGCAAGACGTCGCCTGAGCCGAATTCGGCATTGCGATTGGAAATTAGTACGATTTCCCTGCCCCCCGGCATCCAGGCGGGCTGGGTGGTCATATCCCAAGGGCCGAAGTAGAGGCGATTCTTGCCGTAGTGGTGATCGCGGGTGATGGCTACCTCGGCGCCGTTCCATTGGCCATTCCTAATGGGCCGCACATAGAGGTTGAAGTAGCCGGCCGGCTTACTCGAGATATAGGCGATTTGGGTACCGTCGGGGGACCAGCGCGGGTGGAAATCGTCGAACGACCCGAAGGTCATCTTGTAGGCTTCGCCGCCCGCGACGGGCAGCACATATAAGTGGTTAAACTCGTCGGCCGCGCCGCCGCTCGACGAGTAGATGATGCGCTTCCCGTCGATGGAGACATCGGGCCGCGTGCGGTAGAGGGTCTGCTCGCGCATGACGGTTTTGGCTTTC
>JAYVRS010000207.1:0-2326 GCA_043776185.1 Bryobacteraceae bacterium
CCCACAGGAGCCCCGGGACCTTCTGGCCCAGCTGGGGCGACTGGTCCGGCGGGGCCGAACACGCTGTCGATTGCCCTTTTACGCTGGTATCCCGCCATCACGACCGGCATCCAGTTTTCCGTGGGTACCCAGCCCTTGGGCGCCGCCTTTGACGGGGAGAATATCTGGGTAGCGAATGCACTGAGTAACACTGTGACCAGGCTACGAGCCAGCGATGGGGCCTGCGTCGGTACCTGCAATTTCACGGTTGGGCCGGCACCCTTATACTTGGCTTTCGACGGAACCAACATCTGGGTGACACTTTCCAATGCATTTTCCGTCGCCAAAGTGCGTGCCAGCGACGGGACTGTCCTGGGCACCTATGGCGTGGGGGGCACCCCGGTCGGCGTGGCCTTTGATGGGGCCAATATTTGGGTGGCGAATACCAATAACGTAACCAAGCTGCAGGCCAGCAGCGGGGCTACGCTAGGCACTTTCGTCGTCGGCAGCAGGCCAACATCCATGGCCTTCGACGGGACTAATATCTGGGTTACTAATGAATCCGGAGACAGCGTAACAAAGCTACGGGCCAGCGATGGGGCCTGCGTAGGAACTTGCACCTACCCAGTCGGGCGTGCCCCCACTTTCCTGGCATTCGACGGCACCAACATGTGGGTGACCAATTTCGCCGATAGCACTGTCAGTAAGCTGCGACCCAGCGACGGAACGATCTTGGGGAACTTCACTGTTGGCGGCGGGCCGAATAGTGTGGTGTTCGACGGCGTGAATGTTTGGGTGGCCAATGAATCCGGGAATACCGTCACTAAGCTGCGGGCCAGCGATGGGGCCAACCAGGGCACATTCCCTGTGGGCAACAGACCGCGCGGCTTAGCCTTTGACGGAGCCAACATCTGGGTAACCAGCTGGAATAGCGGCGTGGTTTTTAAGTTATAGGCCACCCTCCTAGGAGTCTGTCTCTTGGTAGTGCCGGACGCGGTCTTTCTTCCGGACGCGGACTTTCTTCGTGGCAGTCCTGACTTCCTCTGCGGCTGCCTTGCTCCCGCTTGTCCTTCCCGATTGAGCTTTGCTCCTCCCCAAATCATGCCTGCCACCAACTGGGCTTCGAATTCGTACCTTCGCGTTCCCGGGGTAAGTTATCCCGAATCAGGAGTTTGGGAGTGGCCGGCGATGAGATGGGCGGAGATAAGTGTAGGAGCGTGTGTGACACCGAACCCTGTGTGACACCTAACCCTATGCCGTAGCACCAAGTACCCGCCCGCAAGTGGACCACATGGCCTTGGTAAACTGCGGGTTCAGGCAGTGAACCGAGAGGTAATGCCGGGGAAAAGATCATGGGAGTGACGCATGCCCGAAACCTTAGCTGGGTCAAGATCGAGGGAGAGGCTCGAAAACTGGAAAGAAATCGCGCAATATTTGCGGCGGAGCGTGCGCACGGTACAGCGGTGGGAGGCGGAGGCCGGGTTGCCTGTGCACCGGCTGAACCACGATCAGCGAAGTTCGGTGTATGCCTACAGCGATGAGTTAGAAACATGGCGGAGTAGCCGCGCGCCTCTGGAGAAAGTTCAGGATGAAGAAGCAACGGGGCCAGGCGAAAGCTCCCGGCTACGGTTGTTGGTTATGGCTCTCGTCGGCATCGGGGCTTTAGCCGTCGCCGTTGGCAAGTGGCGGCCGAAAAGTCCTTCGCCGGGTCGCGTATGGCAGACGAAACCACTCACTTCACTCCCAGGCGGCGAGTACGGTCCGGCGATTTCTCCTGACGGGAAGAGCGTGCTTTTCACGTACTATTACCAAGGTTCAGGATTTCTCTACCGGATGGCTGTCGGCGGTGGCGAGCCGGTGCGGGTGACGCGGGCGTTGAAGAATGCGAACGAGTTTGACGCGGCTTGGTCGCCCGATGGGGCCTGGATTGGTTTCTTGCGACGAGTGAGAGAGGACGAGTCCATTTTGGTGGCGATTCCCGCCGCGGGCGGAGCGGAGCGAGAGTTAGGCATCGTCCACGGCATATCGCCTAACGGCCAAATGAAATTGCCGAATCGCGGTGTGGGCTGGATGGCGAACTCCCGCGAGTTGATCGTATCCAGCAGTGACGGCGCCGGGCAACCGAATCGTTTGTGGCGGGCTGACCTCCCTAGCGGGAACCGCGTCGCGCTGACCAATCCGCCGGCCAATGCGTTCGGCGATGCGAACCCGGCTGTCTCGGCCGACGGAAGGCACCTCGCCTTTCACCGCGCCACGGCCCCGGGGGTGGTGGAGATCTTTACCGTCAACTTGACCGCCGATGGTGGCTTGGCCGGCGAACCTGAGCCATTAACCAAGCTGGGGGCTT
>JAYVRS010000208.1:0-7568 GCA_043776185.1 Bryobacteraceae bacterium
CGGGCACAGCCCACGCTGAGGCCCAGGAAGATGGAACTGGTGGCCGTGGTCACTTCGCTCAGGTAGTTGGCGCGCACTTCATCGGCCACCAGATTCGACCGGTCCCATGGCGCTACCCGCAAAAAGCCCAGCGGAATGTGCCCCTGCACATTAGGGGCGTAGTTGTTGCGGCTTTTAGAGTGCTCGTCGGCACCGGCTAGTTGATCGCGCACAAAGCGGTCATACGGCTGATCGTTGTTGAAGGCGTCGATCACCCAGTCCCGATAGCGCCAGGCATTGCCGATCGCCCCGTCACCTTCGAGACCGGAGGTCTCGCCGTAACGCACCAAGTCGAGCCAATGGCGTCCCCAGCGCTCGCCGTAACGCGGGTCAGCCAACAAACGGTCGATCAGTTTGGGGTAAGCATCGGATGCCGCGTCGTTTAGGAAAACCTGTAACTCCGCCGGAGCGGGCGGTAGGCCAATCAGGTCCAGGTAGACGCGGCGAGCGAGCGTACGGCGATCGGCGGCTGGCGCCAGCGTCAGTTGTTTGTCTTTCAGCTTGGCCAGCACGAAGGCGTCAATGGGATGCGATGCCATGCCGGGCACCGGGGGCTTGACGGGCTTTTCATAGGGCCAGCGCCAGCCGCTTTTGGCCGATGCCGTCTCGGGCGGCAACTCGCGCACCCACGCCTCCAGCGTCGCCATTTCGCTCGGTGGAAGGTCGGCACCCATCGGCATGCGCGGCGTCAGCTTGCCCTGAATCATCTGGATCAGTGGGCTTGACTCCGGCTGGCCGCCCACCACGGCCCGGCCGTGCTTCTTGCCACCCGCGCGCACGGAGTCCGCCGTAGCCACGGAGAAACCGCTGGACTTGGCTTGTTCGCTGTGACACGCCCCGCAACGGACCCGCAGGATCGGCTGCACGTCCTTCCCAAAATCGACGGCGGCCCCACTGGAGCCAGCCAGAATCATGAACATGCCAAGGGCCCGCATTCGCATAGTCTATCGCTTAATCGTCGACCGAGAGTATTTCGCTCAATTCGACGGCCCGTTTGCGCCCCGTGGCGACAATATGCCCCAGATACTTGCGGCGGCCATTGAAGATTACATTCATCGGGCGCTGCACCGGATGGTCGAAGCTGAGGACGTCGTCCATTTTCAGATTGAGCAGATCGCGCACCGTGAGCGTCGGGCCTGACAATCGCGTGTCCATCCGAATCGTGGCCGGCCGCAGCAGACGCATGATGCGGCTTTGTTCATCCTCGGTGAGCTCAGTACGGCGAACCGCATGCTGATCCATGCGCTGCCCCAGCATCTTGATGATGATGGAAGGAATGCCGATGTTCATCATGCCGGCGATCTCGCCGATCCGCAGCTCAATGCTGATCGCCACCACCGCCTCGTTGGGTGACAGAATCTGCAGCAATTGCGGGTCGGTTTCGAAACCGTCAATGCGGAAGTCGAGCGCGGCCGGCACCATGCGCCAAGCGTCTTTCAAGTCCTTGATCAGGATGCGGAAAAAGCCGTCAAGAATGGCCCGTTCGATCTCCGAGATCTCGCGGTCGATCTTGGCCGGTGTGGCATTCGAGCCGCCCAGAATCAGTTCGAGTACCGGGAAAAGGATCGACGGATTCAGCTCCATCAGGGCGCGATTATCGAAGCCCACCATCCCTAGATTCAGCAGGCAGGTGGGCGACGGCAGACTGCGCGAGAACTCGGCAAACGACAGTTGCTCTACGCTGACGATGTTGACGGCCACGTAGGCTCGCAGAAACGCCGACAAGCTGGAACCGATCGAACGCGCGAACGTCTCGTGGATCATGTGCATCGCGCGCAGCTGATCCTTCGCAATGCGGTCCGGCCGGCGGAAGTCGTAAGGCTGGGCCTGATTGGCGAACTCTTCCGTGGGACTCTTCGGCTGAACGCTTTTGAAGACGTTTTCGATCTCCTGCTGGGATAGTACGCGATCGGCCATGGTTGGTTGATCGGCAAGGCGAGGAGGCGGCGATATTAGGCCATTGCTAGACTAGGGGGGTAGGTCGGGCTCCATTGCGTACGTATTCCATCCACAATTTCGGTTGCCGCGCCACCCAAGCCGACGGCTCGGCGCTCGGGAGTGCGCTCGAAGCGCGCGGGCTCACGGCGGAGACCCAGTCGCCCGACCTGGTGATCTTGAACACTTGTACCGTGACGGCGGCGGCCGACGCCGACGTCCACAAGATGGTGCATCGCGTTCGTCGCGAGCATCCCGCCAGCCGCATTCTGATTACGGGTTGCTATGCCCAGCGCGCACCCGAAGAGTTAGCCAAGTTGGAAGGCGTCGATTGGGTGGTGGGCAACTCCCACAAAACCCAAATTCCCGACATTGTTTTGGCTCCCACCTATCATGGCCAGATCACCGTCGGCGACGTCAGTGCGCCGCAGGACTTCTTCTCGCTGCCAATCCTCGACCCGGGCGGCGAGCGCTCGCGCCCGAACCTGAAGATCCAGGATGGCTGCAACAACCGCTGCTCGTTTTGCATCATTCCCTCGGTGCGCGGCCGCAGTCGTAGTGCGACTCCCGAATGGGTGATTGAGCAAGTGCGGCGGCTGGCGGTTGATTACCGCGAGGTGGTCCTCACCGGCATCAACCTCGGCCGTTGGGGACGCGAGTTTGCCAACGGCCGGCAGTTCTCGCGCTTACTGCGGGACATTTTGGACCAAACGCCCATCGACCGTTTGCGTTTGAGCTCGGTTGAGCCCATGGACTTCTCCGACGAACTGCTCAGCCTGATGGCCGAAAGCGACCGCATCGCCCAGCACGTCCACGCGCCTTTGCAATCGGGTTCGGACGCGGTGCTGCGGCGCATGTTCCGCAAATACCGCCCGCGCCACTACGAAGATCGGGTAAGGCGGGCGAGGTCACTCATGCCCGACGCCGCCATCGGCGCCGACGTGATGGTGGGCTTCCCGGGCGAGACCGAAGCGGAGTTCGAAGAGAGCCGCCAGTTTATTGCCTCCCTGCCGTTCACTTATCTGCACGTCTTCACTTACTCGGAGCGGCCGGGCACGCGGGCGGCTGAGTCATCTGGGCAGGTGCCGATCGAGATTCGCAAGGAGCGCAATCGGGTGCTGCGTGAACTGGCGGCGGCGAAGAACTTGGCCTTCCGCCAAGGCTTGGTGGGCAAGATGTTGAGTGTGGTGACGCTCGAAGGTGACAAGGCACTGAGTTCGAATTACGTGCCAGTGAAACTGGGGCGTCCGCGCCCGGCGAATCAGCTGATCGAGGTACGGATGGACCAGGTGACTGACCAGGGTTTACGCGAAGCGGCGTTGCTCCCGGTGCTGACCTAACGTTATTCTTTCGCTTTGATGAGGGCGGAGGCACACGGAGAAGGCTATTTGTTTCAGTGTCATCGTCGAGAAATTGTGATGCTTCGGCTAAAGAAGTTTGTAGGTAATTAAGGCCGCGCCGGCCAGTTGGCGTTTGTTGTTGAAAAGCTCGACGCTGCCGACCACGAGCGATCCCCCGATGCGGAGCAGGCGACCGCGGGCGCTGAGTTTTCCCTCCATGATGGGAAGAAAATAGTTTAGCTTCATCTCCACCGTGGTGCATTTGCGTTTAAACTCAAAATGGGCAGCAATCGAGATACCGACCGCCGCGTCGGCCAAGCTCGCGTATACCCCGCCGTGTAGCGTTCCCAGCGCATTCTTCAGATCTTCCCGTAAATGGCATTCGAGGCGTACCCCGTCGCGGTGAACGCTGGTTACCTTTATGCCGAGGAGGGTATTAAAGGGCAAGGTGTCTATGAAGTGCTGGACTTGCGCGCGGGTTACTTGAGCCAAAGTGCTTTCATTGTACAGTTTTGCCGGGTTTGTGACGAAAAAATCAGTAGAGGGTGTAACAGAAACGCATGTGTGGAATTGTTGGATACATTGGTAAGCGTCAAGCGGTTCCGATCATATTGGATGGGCTGAAGCGCCTCGAATACCGCGGGTATGACTCGGCGGGGATCGCGGTTTTGGAAGGCGCGAACGGTGCGACGAATCTGGTGGTACGCCGGGCCTCAGGCAAACTGCGCAACCTCGAAGAGGTGGTGCGGGCGAATCCGCTGGAGGGCACGTACGGCATTGGCCATACGCGCTGGGCGACGCACGGACGCCCGACCGAAGAAAACGCTCATCCGCATCGCGACAGCAAGGGCAACCTAGTGGTGGTGCACAACGGCATCGTCGAAAACTACCTGGAGCTGAAGCACGACCTCGAAGCCGCGGGCCACGTCTTTGTCTCTGAGACCGACACGGAGGTGATCGCCCATTTGATCGAGAAGCACTTTAAGGGCAAGCTGGAAGACGCCGTGCGCGCGACGGTGAGCGAGATCCGTGGTGTGTTTGCGATCGCGGTGATTTCGAAGCTGGATCCGGACAAGATTGTGGCGGCGAGGTCGGGTCCACCGGCGGTGGTGGGTTTGGGCGAGGGCGAGTACTTTATCGCGTCGGACGTGCCGGCGATCTTGAACCACACGCGCGATATCTTGTTCCTCGGTGACGGTGAGATGGCGGTCTTGACCGCCGATGGCGTGCAGTTGACAGACTTCAACGGCAAGCAGATCAAGCGGGCGGTGCAGCGCATTCTGTGGGATCCGATTATGGCCGAGAAGGGCGGCTATAAGCACTTCATGCTCAAGGAGATCTATGAGCAGCCGCGTTCGGTGCGCGATACGATGCTGGGCCGGATTGGGCAGGAGACGGGCCGCGTTTTTCTCGACGAGATGAGCATTACGCCGGCCGAGTTTGCCGCATTTCAGAACGTGCGAATTATCGCCTGCGGTACGAGCTGGCATGCGGCGCTGGCGGGCAAGTTTATGATCGAGCGCCTCGCGCGTTTGCCGGTGGAAGTGGATTACGGCAGCGAGTATCGGTACCGCGATCCGATTATCGGGCCGGAGACTTTGACGGTGCTGATTTCGCAGAGCGGCGAGACGGCCGATACGTTGGCGGCGCAACGTGAGAGCAAGGCCAAGGGCTCAAAGACCCTGGTAATCTGCAACGTGATCGGATCGATGATGACCCGCGAAGCGTCGGGCACCATCATGACGCACGCGGGGCCGGAGATCGGAGTGGCATCGACCAAGGCTTTCACTTCGCAACTGACGGCGCTGTTCATTTTGGCCATGTATTTGGGGCAACAGCGCGGCAAGCTGAGCGATGAAGAGTCACTGAAGCTGATGCAGGAAGCGGCGCAGTTGCCGGGCAAACTCGAGCGTATTCTCTCGAACGACGATATCTATCCGGAGCTGGTGAAGAAGCTGCACACGGCCAAAGACTTCCTCTATCTCGGACGAGGCATTCACTTCCCGATGGCGCTCGAAGGGGCGCTGAAGCTCAAAGAGATCTCCTACATTCACGCGGAAGGCTATCCGGCCGGTGAGATGAAGCACGGGCCGAATGCGCTCATCGACGAGACCTTGCCCGTGGTGGTCGTCGCAACCTACGATCCCGATGACGAAGCCAGCAAGGTGCGCTACGAGAAAACGCTTTCAAACATTCAGGAAGTGAAGGCTCGCTCGGGCGTGGTGATCGCGATCGCCAACAAGGGCGATGAAGTGGTGGCCAAGATGGCTGACCACTTCCTTTCGATCCCGACCACTCATGAACTGTTGTTGCCGATTCTGGAGATCGTGCCGATGCAACTGCTGGCTTATCACATTGCGGTGCGGCGCGGTTGCGACGTCGATCAGCCGCGCAACTTGGCTAAGTCGGTCACGGTCGAGTAAGTAAGATACTCGCGAATGAGCGGGTTTCGAGATCCTTTGCCGTCAGCCCGGTCAGGCTTTCGATCTCTGCAGCGGTCAAGGCCTGGCAGGCGCGGGCTCGCAGGAAATAGTCGAGCAAGCCTTGGGCGGAGGCGACGTCGTCGAAGTGATTGCCCGCCAGCGTCGCTTGGGCGGCGGTCGCGAGGAAGGCTCGCAGACGTTGGGCGTTAGCGGCTTGGCTTTGCTCGAAATGGTCGTAGATGGCGGCATATCGCGAGATCAATTGCGCGGGGTGCAGGTCCCAACTCTGGAAGAATCCATAACTGAGTGAGTGCTGGATGTGGGCAATGTGCTGGCGCCAACCGGCCTGCACGGATTGGCGATTGAGTGGGTTCGATGGGTTCGATTTGTCGACCGGTACGGGGAATACCGTCGTGACACCGTCGGCCAGCGCGATGCCCGTTCCCCCATAGGCCGCCTGCATGTTGGCGCGCAGATGGTCGCAGAGCGGGTGCAGCAGGTGCTGGCTCTGGGCGGGCACGCCGCACAGCGCGAGATAGTCGTAGGCACCGAGATGCGCCCCCACGATGCGGCCGTCGCCGGCCTCGCGGAGCTGAGGCAAACAACGGGTGGCCGACGGAGTCTCGATCATGATTTCGAGGTTGATGCGGGTGGCGAGCCCGAGGGACTGCTCGATCTGGGAGAGCGCTCGGACGAAGGTCTCTACCTGATGGGGCGACTCGATCTTGGGCAACGTGACCCGGAAGTTATCGGGCAAGGCCGGCGCGTTACTTAGGAAGAGATCGAGCGTTCGCAAGCACCGGGCGCCGGTTTCGGAGTTGAGCGAGCGGACGCGCAGGCCCAGGAAGGGTGGCAACGCACCGGTGATCGCTTTAGCGGCGGCGATCGCGTAACGGTCCTCTTCAGGATCGGTGCGGGGGCCGAAGCCATCCTCGAAATCGATGCGCAGGTCTTCGACGGGCTCGGCAGTGAGCTTGGTTTCGATGCGGGCGGCGACCGTGGCGGAGATGCCATCCGGGGGGCCGTAGGTGCGCAGCGAATCGAGCGCTCGCGCTCCTAGTTTGGCGGCAAGATAGGGAGCAAAGAGCTGAGCCCCGCCGTAAAACGTGTGGACGGGTTGACGCTCCGTGACGGCTGGCGTGGGGAGCGGAAGGTCGCGAATGAATGAAGCGATTTGATCAGAGTGCAGTGACATTACCAAGCCTTGGTGTACCATACGTTTGCTATGAAACTGAGCGAGCAGACGGTGGTGATTCAGGGGTCACGGAACAAGTGCTCTGACCCCATGACGCACTTCTTTTGCTCTGCGGCGACTTCCCCTTCCTTTCACACGGTCGGGGTTCTGTTGAGGCAGCTGTGTAGGGGCCCAGCAGACGCGGTCAAAACTCTAGGTATGTTCGGGCGTTAGGGAGGAGGCTACGAAGGGCGTCTCGTTTAACTTCGACGAGCGTTGGCCGATGAGGATGCCGATCCAGACGCGGATGGAGTCTAACAGGATCAGGGTGACGAAGAAGATGAACATGGTGCAGATGGCGGCGTTGAGGCGGGCGTTGAAGATCAGGGTTTGCGTTTGGGCGAGTTTGGCGGCGGTCATTTGGCCGGCGTCGATGAGGCCTTGAAGTTGATCGGCCTGGGCGAGAAAGCCGAGCCGGGGCAGGGGAGAGAGGACCTTTTGGTAGGCGGCGGTGAAGGTGACGGCGACGATCCAGACCATGGGGACGAGCGTAATCCACATGCGTTTGGCACCGTGCTTCTTGAGCAGGATGGTGGTGCCGACGGCGAGGGCGATGACTCCCAGGAGTTGGTTGGCGATGCCGAACATGGGCCAGAG
>JAYVRS010000209.1:0-7559 GCA_043776185.1 Bryobacteraceae bacterium
GCCGTCATTTCTTGGCGATCAGCTTCTCCACCTCGGTAAAGATGCCGCCCTTCTCAAAGAACGCCTTGGTGGAATCGCCATACGAAAAGTCGCCCCGGATCATCCCCTGCGCGTCAATCAGAAACACCCGCGGCAAATCAATCCGGCCGGAGCGCACGTAAGAGTAGGCCACCTGTCCTTGGTCGTAAAGCATCACCGACGTCGATTTCGTCTCCGCCAAGTAAGCCTGCATCGTCTGCGGCGTCTCGGGAGGATTCACCACCGAGATCACCTCCACCTTCCCCGGATACTTCGCCTTTAGCTGATCCAGCACGCGCGTAAAGTCCTTGCAGTGCGGGCAAGCGGTCTTCATGACATCGAGCACCACCACCCGCCCGCGGTAATCCAGCAAATCGTGAAACTGGCCGCTATACTCGGGCAAAGCGAAACTCGGCGCCCGGCGTAGGCTGCCTGCCTGAGCATCAGGCGTCTGGCCAAAAAGACTCGTCAATGAAAGAAAGACAATCAAAAGTCGCATCGCTTTCATTATGCGCTCCTCGGGAATCCTGCGACAATTGGGATCTTAACCCTTGTCTAACCGCCGCCCACTCACGCTAATCTTCCTCACGCTTTTCCTTGACCTTCTAGGGGTCGGGATCCTCATACCGATCACGCCCTACCTCGTCCGGCATTTTCGTAGCGATGCCCTCACCATCGGACTGCTGGTGCTCGTTTTCTCCGCCGCCCAATTCATCATGACCCCCGTGCTGGGCGCGCTCTCTGACCGTTATGGCCGACGGCCCGTCCTGCTGATCAGCCTCTTCGGCACCGCCATCGGACACTTCATGTTCGGGCTCGCCCCCAGCCTGGGCTTCATGTTCGCCGCCCGCATCCTCGATGGCATCACCGGTGGCAACATCTCCGCCGCCCAAGCCTACATCGCCGACATCACCCCGCCCGAGGACCGTGCCAAATCCTTCGGCCTCATCGGCGCCGCCTTCGGCCTCGGCTTCATGATGGGCCCCGCCATCGGCGGCTTGCTCTCGACGATCAGCCTCCAAGCCCCCGCCTTCGCCGCCGGCACGCTCGCCTTAGTCACCACCGCCCTCAGCTACTTCTTTCTCCCCGAGTCCCTGCCCCCCGAACGCCGCACCAAGACGCCTCTCGCCTGGAGCGTCCTCAACCCGTTCCGCGCCATCGGCAGCGCGCTGGCCCGCGCCAACATGCGCCTCCCGCTGCTGGCCGGCTTTGCCATCAACTTCGCCTACAGCGGACTCCAGAGCCACTTCGCCATCTACACCCTCACCCGTTTCGGTTTGAACGAACGCGAAAACTCCTGGCTGCTCACCTACCTAGGGGTCATGATCACCATCATCCAAGGCGGACTCATCCGCCGGCTGGTGCCCATCTTCGGCGAAAGCAAACTCGTCCGAGGCGGGCTCATCTTGGGCACCCTGGGCTTCCTCGCCCTCATCTTCGCCCCCACCTCCGGCTACGTCTACGGCGCCTTAACCCTTCTCTCCATGGGCAGCGGACTCGCCGCCCCCGCCCTCCAAGGCCTCGTCAGCCAACGCGCCTCCGGCAGCGAGCAAGGCGTCGTCATGGGAGTCACCCAATCCCTGGGAAGCCTCTCCAGAATCCTAGGCCCCTTAGCCGCCGGCCTCACCTTTGACGCCTTCGCCCCCAGCGCTCCCTATTGGACCGGCGCCTTCATGATGATCATCGCCCTCTCGCTCGTACTGTCCTTCCCCGAGACGCCGCTAACACCTTCCTCCGAGCCAAGCACGCCTCCCGTCGTGGTCTAACTTCAACTTCCCAGCAAGCCTGATAGAATACGGGTGTTATGGTCGACTATCGTCAAATCATTACCATCGAGCCTGGCAAGCGCAGCGGTAAGCCTTGTATCCGCGGAATGCGAATCACGGTGTACGATGTGCTCGAGTATTTGGCCGGGGGCATGACCGTCGACGAAGTCTTGGCTGATTTTCCGGACTTAACCTTAGAGGACATTCAAGCTTGCTTCGCCTTCGCCGCCGATCGCGAACGGCGAACCGTTCTCGTCGCATGAAGTTACTATTCGACGAGAACCTTTCTCCTCGATTACCCCGCCTGCTGGCCGATCTCTTCCCCGGTTCTGCGCATATTCGCGAAGCGCAATTGACTAGGTCTGCGGACCTCCTCATTTGGGAGTACGCGCGCCATCGAAATTTTGCCATCGTCTCAAAGGACGCCGATTTTTACGACCGCGCGATGGTCATCGGCGCGCCCCCCAAAGTTGTCTTTCTGCAGGTCGGAAACTGCGGTACGAACCAGGTGGTTCGCTTGATTCGCGACTCTGCCTTACGCATCGTTCAATTTGGCGAGGCGCAGCAAAGCGACTGCCTCGTACTCCCCATCAACGCCCTGAATCGGGAAGCCTAAGACGGCACGGCGCGCTGAGCAACTTACCGAGGCTCCTCGCTCGTAATCGTCGACTCCACCTGGAAACGCCGATAGTCGAAAAATTCGTGAATCTGTATCCCGCGCTCCTTCTTCACCCCAAACAAAGTCGCTCCGAAATCAATCTCGTGCCGAGTTTCAAACCAAGCGCCAACTCCATCGGCCAAAGGTGCCCAATGAAACAGGAGGATGCTGCCCGGCAGAATCTCCGAGTCAGGCCCGATCACTTCTACGCGCCGTTGCACTAGAATCTTGAGATCCCGGTGAATCCAAATCCGCTGCCGGTAAGATTGCAACTCTTTCCGCCGCACGGTATCGGTGGCTCCATTCGGCTCGGCATTAATGACGACACACGGATACTCGCCGACCAACTCTTCGCCGGTCAGCTTCAAGGTGTAAGCCGCGTCCAGTTCCTCCAATTGTCCGAGACGAACGTTCCGATTGCCTGGCAGAAAAGGCTTTCGCAACCGCCGGTCCTCACGCCGCACCGCGGCTTCCTTCTTTCGTGCCGCTTCGCGCTTCACCAGTTCGTCCCCACTCACCGGCTTGCCGTTCCGCTCGACCAATTGCTTGTAAGGCGCCCCTTCTAGAAAAATATGCTCATAAACCCGCGTCACGGACGGCTCTTCTTTTTTCTTTCGCCCCTGCGCATCGAGATGCCAATTCATCTGCCGCTCTCGATACACATAAGGCGCGCGTTTCGCCGCTTGGTCCTTCTCCGCCGCGGCGGCATCCTGTAACCAACTAGCGGAGTCAGCGGCCAGAAGACTCGTCGTAAGTAAAAGTAGCGAGGTCATCCTCTTTGAAGTTTAGCGTTACGACAACAGCGATCTGCGATGATGCTATTTATGCGCCACCTGCTATTCCTCCTGGCCCCCCTATCCCTCGCTGCCGCCGGATTGACGCCACCGGACCTTCTCCGGCTCCGCGCCGTCGGCGACGTCGCCCTCTCACCCGACGGCCGGCGTATCGCCTACACCGTCACCCATCAGGATGGCCCCCGACGGCCCTATTCACAGCTCTTTGTGCTGACCCTTGCCGACAACGTCACCGTTTCCTTCTCCACCGCGAAGGAGAGTTCCGGCACGCCCCAGTGGTCACCCGATGGCACGCGACTCGCCTACAGCGGCAAGGTGGGCGAGCAGTCCGGACTCATCGTCGCCAATGCTGACGGCACCGCCAAACGTTTCCTTGCGAAGCTCGGTGGCACCAACGCCCCGCTGCCATCTACCGGAAAGACCTTCAATTGGTCGCCCGACGGCAAGCAAATCGTCTACGTCGACGCCACCTCGGGGCCAGAGACCAAAGATCTCGATGGCGACCCCATCGTCATCACGCGGTACCTCTATAAACCCGATGCCGGCGAAGGCAATTCGCGGCTCAACGACAATAAACGCCTGCATCTCTTTCTGGCCGACGTGGCCACTGGCGCGATCACGCCACTTACCACTGGCAACTTCTATGAGCATTCCGTAGATTGGTCACCCAAAGGCGACGAGATCCTCTTCGCCTCCAATCGCGAACCCGACGCCGATCAGTTCTTTAATTACGACCTGTTCGCCCTCAAAGTAAGTGATAAGTCCATCCGCCGATTGACGGCCACCGAGAGTATTGAGTACCGGCCCACCTGGTCGCCCGATGGCCGCACTATTGTCTACCAAGGCTGCAAACGCGGCCTGACGGACCTCGAAACCACCATGGAGGACACGCACATCTGGACCATCACGCCGGATGGCCAGAACCGGCGTGAATTCGTCACCATGGACAATCGTCAAGGTCCGCCGGTCTGGTCGCCTGAAGGCGATTTCGTCTATTTCACTTTGCAGGAACGGGGCAGCGTTCACCTTTACCGGCAGCCGGTGACGGGTGGCAAACCGGAGCTAGTGGTCGGGGGGCTGTCGAGCGTCGGGTCCTTCGCCGTCGGACGCGGTGGTTTAGTCGCTTACGCTCAATCAACTCCCCAGGACGCGCCCCAGCTTTACTTACAAACCGCCACGGCACCGGCGCGTAAGTTAACTAACGTAAATGCCGACTTACTCCGCGCGGTCGACATTGCCCCAGTGGAAGCCTTCACTTACGTCAGTAACGACAATAAATGGCAGGTGGAGGCCTTTCTCACCAAGCCTCTCGGCATGACGGTCACCTCCAAACACCCCATGATCGTGGTGATCCATGGGGGTCCACACGGGCAACAAGGGCCGGCCTTTAACTTCAAGAACCAGGTCTACGCCGCCAAAGGCTGGGCGACCCTGATGGTGAATTTCCGCGGCTCCACGGGCTACGGCCAAGCCTTCGCCGACGGCGTCTTTGGCGATCAGAATGGCAACGAAGGCCAGGACGTCCTCTACGGCGTCAGCGCCGCCATGCGCCGCAACCCCTGGATCGATCGCGACCGCCTAGGCGTCGAAGGGGTCAGCTACGGCGGCCAACTTAGTTCCTGGCTCATCACCCAATCGCGCATCTTTAAGAGCTCCATTCCCACGGCGGCGATTATTAATTTGATCAGTTACAACTACACCACTTACTACAACCAATACGAGCAGATGACCTTCGGGGCCTTTCCGCATCAGGGCAATCTGATGGACGTCCTGTGGGAGCGCTCGTCACTGAAGCACGTGGGCAAAGTCGCGACGCCCACCATGCTCGTCCACGGTGAAAACGACAACGACGTCCCCTTGTCGGAGGCCGAGCAATTCTACGTGGCGCTCAAGGACGTGGGAGTGGAAACGATCTTCGTTCGCTATCCCCGCGAGGGCCATGGCATTCGCGAATCCAAACACGTCATCGATTGGACCGAGCGCTCCATCCGCTGGCACGAGTCGCATTTCCCGCGCTAGGACAGCCTCCGAATCCGCTATCCTTAAAAAACTCAATGACCAGTCTCCACGGCATTCTCCCAGCGATCTTAACGCCTCTCCATGAGGACGAAACCCTCAATGAAAAGGCCTTTGAAGCGTTGATTGAGCACTTATACATGGAAGGCGTCGACGGCATCTACGTTTGCGGCAACACGGGTGAGGGGCTGCTGTTGCCCCCTGACTTACGGGAGCGGGCGACCGAGATTGCGGTGCGCCATTCGCCCCAGGGTAAGCAAGTGATTGTGCATACCGGCGCG
The DNA here is from genome assembly GCA_043776185.1 of Bryobacteraceae bacterium. Lineage (GTDB taxonomy): Bacteria > Acidobacteriota > Terriglobia > Bryobacterales > Bryobacteraceae > JALHNI01. The sequence goes on from JAYVRS010000209.1 coordinate 5,534, forward strand.
CACAACGCCCGGGACGCGATCCGGTTGACGGCGCATGCGTCGCGCACGGGCGTCACCGCCGTGTCGGCTCTTCCTCCGGGGGCCGGTTACAGCTTCGCGGAAACGAAGAGTTACTATGAAGCGCTGGCTAAAGCCTCCGCGAATGCGCCTTTACTGATTTACTTTTTCCCCAGCATGGCCCCGCCCATGTCGATCGACCAGATTGAGAACCTCTGCGATATCCCCAACGTCGCCGGGCTCAAATTTACTTCTTTTGACTTCTATACAATGCGGCAACTGCGGCTGCGGGGCTCCGTGGTTTTTAATGGCCCCGATGAAATGTTGGCTGCGGGCCTATTGTTAGGGGCCCACGGCGGCATTGGCACCACTTACAATGTGATGCCAAAATTATTCCTTGAGCTCTATCAGCATGCCCGGGCGAACCGCTGGCCGGAGGCCGTGGCGGTGCAGGATCGCATTAACCGTTTGATCCGGATCCTGCTGAGCGTTCCGACCATACCGGCGGTCAAACAGATCATGACTTGGCGCGGTATTCCTTGCGGCCCAGCGGCGGGCCCGCGGCGTGGACTAACAGCCGATGAAGGTACGTGGCTGCGCACGCAGCTGGAGCAATGGGAAGCCTCTTTAGAGCTTTAATTCCCAGCCTTTGCGGAAGGCCGGGCGGACGTACTTATTGGCTTCGGCGCTGTTGGTGAAGCGTAGATTCTTGCTGTCCCATTCCAGCTTACCTGGAACGCGGAAGGCGATGACACCGAGTAACATCCATTCGGCGTAGGGCCCTGAGATACTAAAATTCGAACAGGCCGGGTCTCCGCCTTTGGCGGCGCGGCAGAAATCCCGCATGTGGCCGGGCGAACGGGTGAGCAACTGCGGCGGCAGCACATATTCTTTCCAGCGGGCCGCCGGGAGTAACTGGACGCCTTCGCCGCGTTCAGTGGTCGACATGAGGCCTTTTGAACCCACAAACACGGCTCCGTTGCCGGTGAGAATGCCGGGCTTGGGGGCTTCGCGCTCAGGTCCATAGACGTTGACGCCCGGTCCACCGGCACCCATGCGCGGTGCATTGGCCGGGCGACCACCGGGCGGCCCGCCAAAGCCGCCGCCACCACCACCCGGTTGGGCGCGACCGCGACCCTTCTGGCCCAGGTTCTCCATGGCCGGCAGGACGGTTTCGGTTTCCATGCCGGGCACGCGGTAGGCCTCGTCATCGCTCGGCTTGGCCGAGTCGTGCCAATAGACCGTCACCGGCGGCATGCTGCCACGCGCGGCAAACTCAAACTTGAGAATGGCCCGATCCGGAAATGACAACTTACTCGGCTTCACTACCTTGATCATCTCGACACTAACCGGCGCGCCTAATTGCAGAGCCATATTGACGGGGCCCATGCTGTGGATGCCCCAGTTACCGATCTGGCCGGTGCCAAAGTCGAAGAAGCCGCGCCAGTTATAGGGCGTGTATTCGGCGGCGTAGGAGCGCATGGACGCGCCGCCCAGCCAGAGGTCCCAACTGAGATTGTCGGGCACTCCCGTCTCCTTGGGTGGTTCAGCTAAGCCGGTGGGATGGGTGCCGGGAGTGGAGCAGACGTGGACTTCTTTTACGTCGCCGATCTCGCCGCTCCAGAGGATTTCCGAAGCCGTGCGGATACCTTCGTGCGAGTAACCCTGGTTGCCCATCTGGGTGGCCACTTTGTATTTCACGGCGGCGTCGGCCAGGAGGCGAGCTTCCCAGGGCGTGCGGGTGAGCGGCTTTTCGACATAGACGCTTTTACCGGCTTGCATGCAGGCCAGGGCGACGGTAGCATGCATGTGATCGGGGATGCCGATAGTGCAAGCGTCGATGTTCTTGCCCTCCTTTTCGAGCATGACGCGGAAGTCTTTGTACTTATTGGCCTTGGTGAACTTGGCGAGATTAGCGGCCGCGCGCTTTTCGTCGACATCCACCATGGCCACGATGTTTTCGGTGCGGGCAGCGTCGTTCAAGATGACGCCGCCTTGGCCGCCGCAGCCGATAGCGGCGATATTCAGC
>JAYVRS010000210.1:0-2321 GCA_043776185.1 Bryobacteraceae bacterium
GCGGAAGCGGACCGGGCCTATCGCAATCTGCGGCCTCAGTTCGCCCGCGTGCGCCTCACCGTTTGGAGCCTGCCGATGTACTCGACGCGCTGGCGGGCCGGCTTCTCCTATGGCCAACTGAAGAGCGAGTTTCGGCTGGGCGCGCTGCCGTTTAAGCCTTACCTCTCGCTGCGTTTCGTGGGCGATACGGGGCCGTTGCTGCGGCAAGCGTCAGTGATTAACGGGGCGCTTTCTGAACGGGCCGTGATTCCTGCGGCCGGGATCAGTGGCCGGCTGGGTCCGGTGACGCTGTGGGCGGAGGCCGGATTGACGATGCCGTTTAGCCAGGGCCCGCAGCGGGCTGATTATCGCGGGGGGGCTTCTTACGGAAAGTCCTTTGGCCATCCGCTGCCGGGAAAAGGTTGGTTCGTGACGACGAACGCCGATGCGGTGTTTGTGAGCCGATTTGATCGCGACACGTTGGTCTATTCGCTGAACCGTTTTGGGTATTCGCTGGGGCGCGTGCAATTCGGCTGGAATTCGAATGTTACGTTAGACGCGCGGCGCTTTTGGTGGGGCAACTTTGTGGAGGCCGGGCCGGGCTTGAAGTTACAAATCGCACCGCGGTTGACGCTCTCCGCCGACGCTTTGCGCGGGCGCCACTTAGTGTTGAATGGCATTCCTTTTGGCCCGATTTACCATGATCTGCGAGTCTCTCTTTGGTATGCCGCGACTTACTAACTTACTCTTCTTACTCACGCTGCCGGCCGTCGCCCATACCTACCGGCTGGAACCTCCAGACGCGCCCGGTTTTCGTGACCTATTTCTAAGCCTGGGCTTCCAGGAGACCCAGGTCTCGCCGGTGATTGCCGTCCAGAATTCGAAGAGCTCCTCCCCGTTGCAGATATTGGTGGGAGCGGCGTTAGGAGTTACCTCGACGAACCAGCGCGTGAAAGTGCGCTCGGCGGTGGACGGGTTCCGGCCGGCGCTCGAAATAGTTTGGCAGCACGAGGAGTTATTGCCGGTGTATACGCTGCCGGCCAACGCCAAGGTCTACACCTGGGATCGTTGGACGAAGGTGCCGTTAGTCGCGAGCTGGAAGCAGGATCGGCAGACGATGTTGTGGCTGGCGACTTCGATTGGCGAGCATGGTTACGAGAAGTTTCCTTATCTGGCGCAAGCGCTGGTGGAACTGGGATTTGCCCCACCTTACCGGGGACGCGATCTGTGGGCCTTTTTCGACTCCGGGTACCGCGCCCGCGCTGACTTTGATTACTTGGCGCAGCAATGGCGGCGAGCCGGCATCGCGGCTTTGCATGTCGCCTCGTGGCATTACTTTGAAGCCGACGCCGCGAAGAGCGAGGAGTTGGAGCGGCTGATTTTGGCTTGTCATCGGCAGCGCATTCTGGTCTACGCGTGGATCGAACTGCCCCACGTCAGCGAGCGATTCTGGCAGCAGCATCCGGAATTTCGGGAGCAGACCGGCAACGGGCAAGACGCCCAGCTCGACTGGCGTAAGTTAGTCAACTTACACGATCCTAACTGCGCCGCCGCGGTTTCAGCCGGTATTGGCCAGATGCTGACTCGCTTCGATTGGGATGGGGCGAATTTGGCGGAGCTCTACTTTGAGTCATTAGAGGGAGTGGCCAATCCGGCTCGGTTCACGCCGATGAATGCGACCGTCCGCAAGGAGTATGCCGCGCAACACGGGCATGACCCGATTACGATCTTCACTAACCCGGAGCGCGTCCCGGCTTTTCTCGAATACCGGGCGGCTCTAGCCACTAAGTTACAGACGGAATGGCTGGAGCGCCTGGGCGCGATTCGTAAGTTGAAGCCGGCGGGCTTCGACCTGACTTGGACGCACATTGACGATCGTTTTGACACGCGCATGCGCGACTTACTCGGGGCCGATAGCAGCCGTGCCCTTCCACTCGCCAAGAAATACGAAGCTACCTTCCTGATCGAGGACCCGGCGACGGTTTGGCACTTAGGGCCGCGCCGCTATATCGAGATCGCCAAGCGTTATCCGCGCGACGCACGGCTAGCCATCGATCTCAACATCGTCGAGCGCTATCAGGACGTTTACCCTACAAAGCAACAGACTGGCGCTGAGTTACTCGGACTCATTCACCATGCCGCGCAGTCGTTTCCCCGAGTGGCGCTTTACTTTGAGAAGTCCATTCTGGCACCGGACTATCCTTTGCTTTCGAGCGCCTCGGCCGTTAAGCCTAAGCGACTCTCCGAGAACCATTTTGAGGCGATCCGCGCCTTCGGTCTTTCGCACTCGGGAGCCCTAACGGTGAATGGCGAATTATGGCCCGTCACCGACGGCGAAACGG
>JAYVRS010000211.1:0-7549 GCA_043776185.1 Bryobacteraceae bacterium
GCGTCGATGTCGCAGGGGTTTTCGCCGATGGCCTCCAGCCGCGCGTAAGTCTCTTTCGCGCTCAAGCCCGCGTCAATCAACAAACGCGTCTGGGGCGTCGCCACCAAAGCGCAGTTGCCGGAGCTCGAACTGGCCAAAACACAAAACTTCAACATTGTTTCAAACTTCTCTTATCGGCTTCTTTTGATTGTAGCCCCGGCTGATGAAAAGTTTCTTGTATGAAGCCCTTCCATTTCATTTATTTTTTCGATAAAATCTCGGCACCTGAGTGGAGAGTGGACGCTCCCTCAACCTTGCTGGGCTCTCGGCGAATGCGGGGAGCCCTTTTTGTGATCATGAACGAATACCTCGAAATTCTGAAACTGGGCGACGTCGATGGGGCGGCCCGTTGGTTGGACGCCCATCCCGAGTTGTGGACGGCCCGTGACGCCCAAGGGGCATCGCTGGTGGCTCTCGCGTGTTATCGCGGGCAGGCCGCGATTGCCCGGCTGATTGCCGAACGGCGGCCTCTGGATCTTTGGGAAGCGTGCATGCTGGGAGATCTCGCCCGCGTCCGGCAGTGCGTCGAAAGCGAAGGTGCCGAGGTCAATCAAGCCGCTGCCGATGGCTTTCCGCCGTTTGCCTTAGCCGTATTCTTCGGCCAGCCGGAGGTCTACCAATACCTCTTGCAGCACGGCGCCGAGGTGAATCAGCCCGCGCTCAATCCGATGCGGGTGACGGCGGTGCATGCCGCCGTCGCGCGTCTCGATGCCGATAGCCTGGCCCTGATTCTTGCGCACGGTGGCGATCCGAATGCCCGTCAACAAGGCGGCTGGACTGGGTTGCATTCCGCCGCCGCCCATGGCGATCGCCGCATGACGGAGATGCTGCTGGCGGCGGGGGCCGATCGGCAAGCCCTCACGGAAAAGGGCGAGACCGCTGCCGATCTCGCCCGTAGTGGAGGACATAGCGAACTGGCGCTTTGGCTGGAAGCCTAATACTCTGACCGTGTGATTTATGGCCCGCTTGCTAGCCCACGGCGATAGGGACTGTGAAAAACCCGGACGTTGGATCCCCTCCGTTCGAAATCGCCATCGAGCCGCGACCGGAGGGAGCGGGCCATGCCCAACCTCGCTAGTATAAACTAGAAGACGCGGTTTCGCCCGCTTCCTCCGGTCGCGGCTCGATGGCGGGACGTTTCGTCGCAGGCGGTTCAAGACGAACGTTTTCTCCCGGTCAGAGCACTAGTCTTCCTCTTCCACCTCGCCGGCGCGCGCCGCCTTGTACGCGGCGATCACTTTGTCGGCTTGCAGCGACGGCACGTAGTCGTAGTGCGAGAACTCCATATGGAAGGAGGCCCGGCCCTGCGTGATCGACGTCAGGTCGTTCTGATAGGTGAGCATTTCACTCATCGGCACCTCGGCCTTCAACACCTGATCGGTGCCCAGAATATCCGTGCCCGAGATGCGGCCACGGCGGCTGTTCATGTCGCCCATCAGGTCGCCGGCGAACTCCACCGGCGACCGGACCTCCACCTTCATGATCGGCTCGAGCAACGTGGGCTTCGCCACCGCCATAGCGGCTTTAAAAGCCTTGCGCGCCGCCATCTTGAACGACATCTCCGAAGAGTCGACGTCGTGATAGGAGCCATCGTAGAGCGTCACCTTGAAGTCCACCATCGGGCAACCGCCCAGATAGCCGTTGGCCGCCGCCTCAATGATGCCCTTCTCGATGGCCGGTACAAACTGCCGCGGCACCGAGCCGCCGAAGGTCTCGTTGTGGAACTCGAACTTGCTGCCGCGGGGCAGCGGCTCCACGCGAATCCAGCAGTCGCCGAACTGGCCGTGGCCACCGGTCTGCTTCTTATGCCGGCCCTGCACGTCGGCATTGCCGCGCACGGTCTCGCGGTAGGGAATCTTGGGCGCATGCAACTCTACATCGACGTGGTACTTGCGCCGCAAACGCGACACGATGATCTCGATGTGCTGCTGCCCGTTGCCCGCCAGTAGAAACTCCTTGGTTTGCGGATCGCGATAGAAGCGCAAGCCGGGGTCCTCTTCGAGAATCTTATGGATGGCATGACCCATGCGGTCCTCGTCGGTGCGCGTCTTGGCGAGAATGGCGTAGGCAATGGACGGCTCCGGCAGTTCGACGGCGGGATAGGCTACCGGCGCCGCTTTGTCGTGGAGCGTGTCACCGGTGAGAGTGTCTTTCAGCTTGGCCACGGCCCCGATGTCTCCGGCCCTCAGTTCCGTCACCGGGTTCAAATTCTTGCCCTGCAGAACGCCCAGATGCGAGAGCTTTTCAGGCTGGCCGGTACGGGAGTTGATCAGGACGCAGTCGTTCTTCAACACCCCTGAGGCCACCTTGAGGTAAGAGACTCTTCCGGAGAACGTATCGGCCACGGTCTTAAAGACGAAGACGCTCAGCGGTTCACTGTCGCGCACGGCGCGCAGTCCCTTGTCGATACCCTTCACCGTGCCGATTGCCGAGGGACGGCAGGTGGGCGCGGGGAAGAACTCGTGGGCGAAGTGCAATAGCCGGTCCGTGCCGATGTTGCGCAGGGCGGAGAACGCGAGTACCGGGAAGACTTTGTCCTCGGCGATAGCGTCCTTTAAGCCCTCGATAATATGCTCGGCCGGCAATGTGCCTTCGGCAAAGAACTCCTCCATCAGCGCATCGTTGCCCTCGGCCACCATCTCAATCAACTCTTCGTGGGCGAGTTGGGCGGCTTCGCTCTCCTCTGATGGGATCTCGCCCTCCTGGCCAATGCCATTGCCGTCGGGCTGATAGAAGTAAGCCTTCATGGTGATCAGATCGACGATGCCGCGAAAGCCCTTCTCGCTACCGATCGGCAATTGAATCGGCAGCGCGACGCGCCCAAAGTGAGAGCGCAGGCTTTCGACGGTCCGGTCGAAGCTGGCACGGTCCCGGTCGAGCCGATTGACCACAAAGGCGCGTGGCAGTTGGTAGTCTTCGGCGAAGGCGTAGACCTTTTCGGTTTGCACCTCCACACCAGATACGGCGTCGACGAGAATGAATGCCGCGTCCGCCGCGGCCATCGCTCCCTTCGTGTCATTCAAGAAGATGTTGAACCCGGGCGTATCCAGCAGGTTGATCTTCTTCTTCTGCCACTCGGCGGTGGTGAGCGAAGTGGAGATGGTGAACTTGCGTTCGATCTCCTCCTCGTCGTTGTCGGTAATCGTGTTGCCGTCATCTACCCGCGTGAGCCGATTGGTAGCTCCCGTGGTGTACAACATGGCGGCGACGAGTGATGTCTTACCGCAGTGGCCGTGTCCAGCCAATGCGACGTTTCTGATTTCCGGGCCTTCATAAGTCTTCAAGGCGGTCATACCTCCCAACGTTGGCGGCCCGGGCTCGAAAGCCCAGGCTCTCTCGAACGATCCAGGATGTATCACATTCGGAGGCCGGAAGGAAGGGGGGCCGTGGGGGTTTGGAGCCCGATGCGGCGTTCGGCTCGCCGGAGTTTGTGGAACAGTTGGAGCGCCAATATGGGGTCCAGTTGCACGCCAAGCGGATGGGCCGTCCACGCAAGCCGCCCCAGGCTGAAGCTGAGCTCGCAGCGTCGGCCACCATGAGCGCTTAACGGGGTTTAGAATCGCCCCCAAAACGCGGCAGGGTGGAGCTCCGCCGCATTTTCGTCGGGCTTACTCTCCTGTCACGTTATCGTTAGGAGAATAACCAGGATGCCGGGGGTTGCCCCTGTACCCTGGAGCGCCGTCTTGAGTGCGGACTGCCCCGGGGGCGGTTCAATGCCGCCCTCGACAGGGCCAAAGCCCATGCAGTCTGCCAGAAAGCGTTAAATCCCAGGGGGGGAAGATCCCCCAACGCCAAGCCTCGCTACAACCACCAATTTTTGCCTCGAAATTCGCTTGACGAAATGGTAGGGAGCCGACTTATCCCGACTTATCAACAAAAAACTGTTGACACACGCGTTAAAGTTTACTTGACGAGGACTTTCTGTGAGCGTACTCTGAGCTCGAGGACATATTGATGATGCAGTCTCAGAATAGATTCGGGCGTTTCTTAAGAGCCTTTGTTACTTTTGGGACAACTACTATGGCGCTTCACGGTGCAGTGACTATTGAGGATTTGTCCAAGCATGGTGTGTGTTTACTCGGTCCGACATCCTCCGAATTTCAGTCAGTTCGAGCAGCTCTCGGTAGGAGCGAAGTCCTGGATGTGTTGGCACCGGTTTCGATCCTTCTTCAGAATCGAACCGGTCGAACGATGGTGGCGTACTCGGTTCGCTGGAAGTGCGTCGACGTAGCTGGTAAGGTGACGTTTCACAATCAAACTTTTAACGACATCCGTCGGTTGTCAACTGGCGTTGAAGTAATCGCTGGATCTTCGGCCGTGGTGTCGCCGCTGTTCGCCGTGCTTTCCAACTCGGAGGTGCGCAGAATGAATGCTCTGAATAATAGAGTTCATGAAGCTCGCGCCACGGCCGACAGGTTCAACTTGCAGCGAGAGGTTAGTATCATCCTTGATTTCGCGCTTTTCGATGATGGATCTTGGATCGGACCCGCGGAGGGCGACGGGTTGGCGATCCTGGCGGGGCAATTGGAATCCGAACGGCTCATGGTTGAGCAGATAGTGCAGTTTCGAGTAAACAGAGCCAGTCCTCAAGTCATCGAAACGTGGCTTAGAGCGCGCGCTGACGAGGCGGCCCGGGCGAATTTCTCAGCAAGAGTGGGAACTATCGATTGGAAGAGTATGTATGTTAGGCAGCATGCGGAACAGCTTTTGAGCCGTCTGCGCCGAACTGGAATCGAAGACGTTTACGAAACGGTACGAAAAATGTCCGAAGTCAAGTCAGTCCGACCGTTATTCAAGAAACAATAGAAACTGGAGATTCTTCAATGCTGCAAATACTTCGTAGCTCACTTACTTTGCTACTGTCGAGCGCCATTCTCTTTTCTGCGGACGGTGGCGTCATTATTCCGCAGACCTCGACAGGTCCCTGTCATGACGTGGATCCGTATGTTTGGAATGGCCATACTTCGTGTACCTCATCGGCAGGATGTACAGGAGGCAGGGCTCTCCAGGTCACCGTGGCGCTTACTGCGTCCGATTGTGCCTATCCGACAACGCTCGAATCGGAAACCTCTGTGACCGGAGCGGCTATCACCGGAGCTAATTCAGCGAACAACTCGAACGGGTTGTATCTCTATAACTCTACCTTCGTTGATTGCGATGGCAACTCCACTGGTAGCTCCCTGTATAACTATACATGTTAGAGCGAATTTTCAGTGCCGGGCACTTTCGTGGCGCTTTCGTGATTGGATGGGGAGCGCCACTCGCCCGAAGTGCGTGCGCAGGCTTTGGACGCTCCGGTCGAAACTAGCGCCGTCCCGGTCGAGCCGATTGACGACAAAGGCGCGTGGCAGTTGGTAGTCTTCGGAGATCGGTGTCATAGACTCTCTTACCCCGAACCTCATCTCCCATGACCATAACTCCTCAACAGCGAAATCCAGTGCCAGGCACTTTCTCGGCGACTGGATTCACAAAAAAGGAAATACGGTGCCAGGCACTTTTTAGAAGGGCCAGCATGAATCAAGGCTGCGATCGTTTACGGGGAAACGACCGCATCCACGGAGTCTGTCGGAGTGAAATCCTTGTCGAACCTAAAATCAACAACTTACAGGCTTGCGCTGCGAAAACTTGCCCCGTAAGTTATTGATTCTGCGTACGTCAAATTTTCACTCCGACAGACTCCACGGGGTGGCACCATTTTGGGGAAAGTAGCATAAGAAGACGAATTTCCAGTGCCAGGCACTTTTTCGGGGACCGAAATGAAACCCGTTTTCTTCTCACTTTGAACCCCTCAAGGTTCATTTTGAGACGCCTACACCGCACTCACCTCCGGTAACTCATAGGGAAATACAGTGCCAGGCACTTTTTAGAAGGGCCAGCATGAATCAAGGCTGCGATTGTTTACAATGAGTTAGCGGAGGTTAGTACCATGATCGTGCGTGGCACCAACTGGGCGGGATTTCCAGCGGGATTTCCAGTGCCGGGCACTTTTTCGGTTGATTTCCTTTCGGATAAGAGTCGTAGAAACAGCGCTTTACGGAAATCGAGGGATGCCTGGCCCCGAATGGAGTGAATCAGAATCGTCGGCTTTGCCGGAGGCCCGCCACGAGTTCCGGCGCGTTCACCTCAAGGCGATCCAGCAAATACGCAACCGAGGTGCCGATCACTGCGGCCTGGTCAATCAGGCAAGCCATGACGGCTTGCGGTTGATCTTGATACAGGTCCAGCAGAAAGGCTCCCGGACTCCGCGCTTCGACGTCGGAGGCAGCCAACGCGCCGGTCGGAAAATGCCGCAAGTTGGCCGTTACGATGATTCCCGCGCCGGAATAGACTGCGGCCGCCAGCACGTGCCGGTCACCATCGTGATTCGTCATCGACGGAATCAGACCCTGATGACCGTCTACCCAGGCGTCGGCGAAATGGCGCTGTAGAGCAGCTTCGCGGCGAGACACTTGAGCCAGGGTCAGGCCAAATTTGCCTAACAGGGTCCGGCTGACTTCCTCGAGAATTTCGCGGCTCCACTTGGGTGCGAACACACCTGCTGCCGCCAGCCTCAGGAGCGTATCGGCCAGAGGCATCGGCACCAGGACGCAGGCGTCGAGCAAGGCCGTGCGGGACGTTGTCACTACCGCGGGCTCGGCTCCGCCGGCACGTTGCGGTCATAGAGGCCGAGAGCGTAGGCTTCCCGCGCCAGTTCATCCAGCGCCTGCATGCGCTCCATCGCGGCTTGGTCGGCAAGTGCCGGGAATAGAGTCACCTTCTGTCCGGCTTCCATGAGACGAACGACGGATCGCAATAGGGTTTGCACGGAGGGCGGCAACTCCACACGCTCTCCCGTGGTGCCCAACAAACCCGCCGCGCCCGCATCGAGCACTCGACCGACGGCCGCCAGAGTGGCGACATGCTCGGGCGGAAGTGAGGTCGGATCCAGGATCGTCATACGACTCCAGTATAGTCCGCGAAATCCGCGCCTGCTCTTTCCCAGCCAGCCGCCCCGTCTTTGCACCGCGCCCGGATGCCTCGCGGGGCGGCCTCATCGGCAATGCGGTCCACGCGGAGCGTGACGGGAGGTTGTTGGCGCGGAAGCAACCGCAGATTCGTAACAGAGTCCCCCCGGCGTCACTGGTCCGCAGCCGGAAGCCCCAAGATACTTTGCACATCGCGAGCCGCATGCAAAACGCGAATTACCTGTAGCGGCCTGGGCTCGAAACGATGCGGAAAACGACCGCATCCACGGGGTGGCACCATTTTGGGGAAAGTAGCATAAGAATGAGAAGTTTGCCGATTTCGTAGTGCGGAAGTGGAGCCCGATACACCGCAGAATGACCTCGTCGGAGAGAAGATCAAGAAAATCCATTGTCAGGCACTTTGTCGTCGTGTGAGGCACTTTCTCGTCCCGTCGCATGGGATTGCCCAGGTGCGTGCATACCGAGTACTGGCCACTTGACCGTTACGCCGAAACCCGAGTCGCGGAATCCGTGGGTTCGTCAGGTATCGCAAAAATGCTATACTG
>JAYVRS010000212.1:0-2319 GCA_043776185.1 Bryobacteraceae bacterium
GGATCAGCAATATATCCCATTCCCAGAGATTCCACGATGCGGTGAATGTGCCCTTTTCTAGTCTCGATCACGGTAATTCACAAGTTACCACACCAAACCCCCGAACGATAGAACCGCTGGAGGGCAAAGTACTAGGCATTTTTCCCCACCCCCCTAATCTTTTCTCCCCACTCATCCGATTACCGCCACAAGGCGATAAGATTCATGTCCACCATCATGCTCCTCGAACCACAATCCGAACCAGCGAAGGCCGAAGGCGTTCGGCTTGGCGAAATCTACCGCATCACGCCAGTTGGCATGTGCTACCTGGCCGACCGCACTACAGATGAGGTCTTCTGTTGTACATTTGGCAAATTCAAGGGCTATCGAGGCGAGTATCCGGTCGAGTTCGGAATGTTTCCGGGTTCACCGGTGCATTTCTTGCTCGACGAAGATGGCCATGTCGCTTGGGTTGAACTTCTTTAGCGCGCTACCCTGAAGGGGTGCCCCGCAAACCCGAAGTCATGAGCCCGGCGGGCCACTGGCCCCAGCTTCGCGCGGCGATCGAAGCCGGCGCGGACGCTTGCTATTTCGGGCTCAAACATTTTTCGGCCCGCGCCAAAGTCGGCTTTGACGTAGGCGAACTGCCAGAGGTGATGCGCACCCTGCACCAGCGCGGCGTTCGCGGCTACGTCACCTTCAACACCCTGGTCTTCGAGCATGAACTAAACGAAGCCGCCCGGGCCATCGCCGCCATCGCCGAAGCCGGCGTTGACGCGTTAATTGTGCAGGACTTAGGCATTCTCGGCCTCGCTCGCCAGATCGCCCCCGGCCTCGAACTCCACGCCTCCACCCAAACCAGCATCACCAGCGCCGAAGGCGTCGAATTCGCCATCGCCCAAGGGGCCCACCGCGTCACCCTGGCCCGGGAATTGTCGCTCGACGAAATCGCCACTATCTACCAGAAAACGCAGGCCGACCTCGAAATCTTCGTCCACGGCGCCCTCTGCGTGGCCTATTCCGGCCAGTGCTTTTCGTCCGAAGCCTGGGGCGGTCGCAGCGCCAACCGCGGCCAATGCGCGCAAGCCTGCCGCCTGCCTTACGACCTAATCGTGGACGGCGAACAGACTCCCCTCGACGAGGCGCGCTACCTGCTCTCGCCCGGCGACCTCTCCGCGCTCAACCATGTGCCGCAGGTGATCGCCTCCGGGGTCGGCTGCCTCAAAATTGAGGGACGGTATAAGGACGCCGACTACGTCGCGCTCACCACCCGCGCCTATCGTGAGGCGGTGGACGCCGCCTGGGCTGGCCGCCCGGCCGCCATCTCGCCGCGTCAGATTCTCGACCTCGAACAGGTCTATTCTCGCGGCCTGGGCGCGCACTTCCTTACTGGCGTGAACCACCAAACCGTCGTGCGCGGCCGCCATGCGCGCCATCGCGGGGTGCAGTTGGGGACCGTCGCCAAGGTGTCGGCGGATCGGGTAATGGTCGAACCCACAGCGGCTCACCAGATCGCTCCGCTCAAAGCCGGCGACGGCATAGTTTTCGACGCGGCCGATTGGCGCAGCCCGCAAGAGCCAGAGGAAGGCGGGCGCATCTACCATGCCCTGCCCCATTTGAGCGGCACCTTGGAGCTAACTTTCGCGAACCAAGCCGTCGATTTCAGCCGCATTCGAGCGGGTGACTTGGTGTGGCGCACCAACAACCCGGACCTTGACCGAGCCGCTCGACCCTACCTCGATCCGGCGGCACCCGTGGCTAAGCAGCCGGTGAATCTGCACGCTTCCGCCTCGCTAAACTCGCCGTTGCGGCTCACTTGGACGCTCAAAAGCGGGCAATCCGTCATAGTGGAGTCGCCGTCACCTTTGGGAGCGGCGCAGAATCGCGGGCTCACCGTCGAGACTCTGCGCGAGCAAGTCGGCCGCCTGGGCAACTCGCCGTACCAACTCGCCGAGGTGGCTGCCGACTTGGCGGGCAGCCTATTCGCGCCCGCTTCGCTGCTGAATCAACTGCGGCGCGACGCGGTCGCCCTGCTTCAAGCGAAGCAAGCCACGCGGCCATCGCCCCATATTCAGGCGGTGCCCGTGCGCGATAGAGTTGCCGCCGCAGCTATCGCAGGCGACCCGCAACTGCACCTGCTGGTGCGCAATCCAGAGCAACTGGCGGCGGCGATCGACCTGCGGCCGGATAGTATTACTCTCGACTATCTCGACCTCTACGGACTGCGCCCCTCGGTGGAACAAGTGAAAGCCGCAGGCCTTTTGGCTCGCGTCGCCAGCCCCCGCATTCTGAAGCCGGGCGAATCGCGCATCGCCAACTTCCTGATCAGCCTGGAATGCC
>JAYVRS010000213.1:0-2317 GCA_043776185.1 Bryobacteraceae bacterium
CTTGGCCAACCGCTTCGATCCGCTTCCCAGCACGGTCCCACCATTCGAAGCGACGCTTTCCACTCAGCGTCCCCTGGCCATAGAAAAGTGTCCCGTTGCCGGAGGTGGTGAACCCCGCATAGCCGTCTGTGCCGGCAGCAACTACGGTTTGGGCCACGATCACCGGATCTCCAGTGAGCCTGGGCGGGTTCAACTCCAACTTACGCGCCGTCAGCACGCCATCTCCCTGGATGTAGAGCAGACGCCCTGTGGTGGCATCGTAGATCCCGTTGAACTCCGATTGCAAGATCTGAATCGACGGCTTTCCGTCCAGCGAGCCCAAATAGATACCACTTCTTGCGGAGTCAGTATGGCGTACCAGATAGAGAAATTCTTTGCCTCCTGGCAGAAACTGTGGGTAGTAGTGATGTTCACCTGCAACTTGATTGATCTTTGTTACCGGTACAGGCGCTCCCTCGCCGGAGTTAGCGATCCGCAGTAGTCCCGCGGTTCGGTCGGCAAACAAAATTACGCCATCCTCGTTCCAGGTTCCGCCTGGCGCGTCGGCCTTATCGCACAACGTGAGGGGAACGCCGCCGGCCACATCAATGCGCTTTAGCTTTCCGTTGGCAACAAAGCCGAGAGACTTGCTATCCGGAGACCAGAAGGGGCGGCGGGCATATTCGGTTCCGGGAAGCGCACGAGCTTGTAAGGAATCGAGGGGCCGCAGGTAGAGCAGCGTTGTTCCCTTGGCATCGGTGGCTATATAGGCCAGGGTTCGGCCGTTTGGTGAGATTGCAGAACCGCCACTGCCGCGCGCTGGAGCAAAGTAGCTTTCTGGTGGCGGGTTTACATCGAACTTCACCGGTAAGGGCGATTCGCTGGTTTTGCGGAGCGGGAAGATTGCTACTGCGATGGCGAGCAGGGCGCAGGCGGCGGTCAAGGCCCAGGGCCAGCGGTTGGGCTTCGCAGCAGGAGCGGGGGTATCCTGCGGCGGGGTGCGCAGATCGAGCACGATATCCCGCATGGATTGCCAGCGGTCTTCCGGATCCTTAGCGAGGCAGCGGCGCACGAGGCGTTCGAGCCATGCCGGCGTGAACGGGGCCACGGCCATCGGCGCTGGCTCTGCCGAAAGTATGGAGCCGACCAGGCTCCCGTAGCTCTTACCCTGGAACGCCTTCTGCCCTGTCACCATTTCGTAGAGCACGGCGCCGAAGGCCCAGATGTCGGCACGGGCATCGGCCTCTTTGCCCTCGAACTGCTCGGGAGCCATGTACTGCGGCGTGCCGATGATGGAGCCTTCCGTCGTAAGTGAAGCGACTATCGTCGCGTCGTTCGGCCCAATCGCGGCAGTCGACTTGGCGAGGCCGAAATCGAGCACCTTCACGCCGTCGCGCGTCAGCATGATGTTGGCGGGTTTCACGTCGCGATGGGTCACGCCTGCGCGATGGGCGCGGTCGAGAGCATCAGCAATCTGCGAGGCGCAGGACAGCGCCTGCTCCAACGGGATCGGCCCCTGCTCGATGCGGGCCGCCAGCGTCTCGCCCTCCATCAGCTCCATCACCATGTAGCTGGTTCCATCCTGCACGCCGATGTCGAAGAGGGTACAGATGTTTGGATGATTGAGCGACGCTACCGCCCGCGCCTCGCGCTCAAACCGCACCCGCAGGTCTTCGCGCTTGGCGATATGCTCGGGTAGCACCTTCACGGCAACGGAACGGTCAAGCCGCGTGTCACGCGCCTTGTACACCTCACCCATGCCACCCGCGCCAAGTGGCGAAAGGATTTCGTACGGGCCGAGTTTGTCTCCGGGGGTTAGAGGCATGCGTCTCCGCTAGTTTACCTCAAGGTTCAGAGCATTTCCGCTAGCTGCCGGAACAGTCAGGTCGCAGTCGCGGAGAATCTTATACAAAAGGCCGGGACCGATAACTTCGCCGGCGTGAACGGGAACGACGGTAGTGCGGCCATCCCCATGGCGCAAAAAATGATGGCTTCCGCGAATGCGAATCAACTGGAATCCTGATTTGTGGAGCACGCGGACTAGCTCTTTGCCAGTGGGCCGCGGAACGATGCTCATGCGGCAACGGTCACGCGCTGGATGCCAATGAATTCCAAATCGGGTGCATTTTCGTCCCGCACTTCCATGCAGAGTGCGATGGCCTCGCGAATTCGCTCCATGACTTCATCGAGCGATTGCGCCTGGGTGTGACACCCTGCGAGTTGAGGAACGGAGGCGATGTAACAGCCGTCGCTATCCCGCTCGATAATTACGTCGAATTGGCGTTGCATGGATTAACTCCTCCTATTCTACTTCGCCAGCCCCGCCGCCCAGTTCTCC
>JAYVRS010000214.1:0-2317 GCA_043776185.1 Bryobacteraceae bacterium
ATGACGATTTCGGCCACGTCGAAAGGACACCGTCCGCCCGTGAAAGTTCCCATAAACTAGTCTTTTGAGTGACATCATTGCCAAATCGCCACGCTTGCGCGTGGAGGACCTGCTGCCCGCCTACCGTCGCGGGGTCTTTCCGATGGGCTATTCCGGCACGCGTTGGGTTACTTGGCACCAGCCTCCCCAACGCGGTATTCTGCCGTTGGACGAGGCGCATTTTTCCCACTCTCTCACCCGCACGCTGAAGCAGCATCGTTACCGCGTCTCTTTCGACGAGGCCTTCGATGAAGTGGTGCGCGCCTGCGCCCGGTCTCCGGACGAATGCTGGATCACCGACGACATCCGCGCGGCTTATGGCACCTTGCAGAAACAGGGCCACGCGCATTCGGTCGAGATCTGGGTGGACGATCAATTGGCGGGCGGCCTGTATGGGGTCCATATCGGCGCGGCCTTTTTTGCCGAGAGTAAGTTTCACCGCGTGCGCGATATGTCCAAAGTGGCGCTGGCTGAACTGGTTCAGCATTTGCGCTCTCGCGACTTCCTGCTGCTGGATGTGCAGTACGAAACCGAGCATTTGGCCCAGTTTGGCGTCACCTCGCTCCCGCTGCCCGATTACACGCGCCTCCTGACTGAGGCCGTTAACACTGAGCGGCAATTTCTTCTGTAACCCAATTTCCGATGGTGCGTCTATCGGTGCCGGAGGATGGAAACCATCACATTGAAGAGCCTGAAATTGATTTTGAGCTTGGCGTTGAGCGCGATGCTGATTGTGGGCCCTGCCGCCGCGCAGGAAACGGCTGCCCCCGCTGTGCCGGAACAGAAGGCTAAGGTCGAAAAGGCTGAGAGCCAGGAAAAGGAAGCGGCGAACGCTCCGCGGCCGTTGAAGAATACCGTAGCGGTGATCCTGGCTGGGGCGGCCGCTGGTTCGGCGATGGGGGCTGGCCTCAGCAAAGACAAATCGAAAGGCGCGATTTTGGGCGCCATCGCCGGGGGCATTGTCGCGGTGATTTACGACCGCGTTACCAAAGACAATCCTCCCGGCAAGATCTAGATCCTGTCCGCAGCGCAGGCCCAGCAGCGGTATCGTGTTAGTCATGTACCGCTTGCTGGGCTTTTTCGTTTTTGCCGGTGCCGCCTTGGCGGTCGACGTCGTGTTCGAGCAAAGCGACTTTCGCGAGACCTCCGGTTGGTCCGCGTGGAGCCACCGGCCGGACTCGCTGCCGCGTACCTTTACTGACGCCCTCCACAGCCGCGGCGGGCCGGCCTCGCTCGCCATCAGCGGCAATAGCAACCTCGCAGCCTATGGTGGTTGGCAACGGCTGATTCCGGGTATCGCGGCCGGCAACTGGTATCGCGCCACCGTTTACTATCGAGCCGACGCGGTGCCCGCCGAGAACTGGCAAGTGGTCTCACGTCTCGATTGGCGCGCGGATAATGGCAAGCGCGCGGGCGAGGTGGACTATGTCGCCTGGGCCGAACGCGATGGCCCGTGGACGCGCCTCACCATTGACGCCCAAGCTCCTACTTCGGCCACGGCCGTCCTGTGGCAGTTTCACTTGGCCAACGCGCCGCAAGGTACCGTCTATTGGGATGACCTGCGCCTCGAAAGCATCCCTGCGCCGAGGCTGCGGCTCGTGAAAATTTCCACCGTCCGCCGCCGGCCAAGCCAAACGAAGGATCCGGTGGGCGACTTTCTGGCGACTGTCGCGTCGCGAGTGCCCGACGATGCGGACCTCATCTTGCTGCCCGAAGGCATCACGGTGATCGGCACCGGCAAAACCTATGCCGATGTCGCCGAGCCCATCCCTGGGCCCACCACCACTCGCTTGGCGGCATTGGCGCGGGCCCGGAAGGCTTATGTAGTGGCCGGCCTCTATGAGCGCGAGGGTACAGTGCTCTACAACACGTCCATTCTGCTGGATCGTCAGGGGGCCCTGGTGGGCCGGTATCGCAAAGTTTACTTGCCCGCCGGCGAAGTGGAGGGCGGGCTGACGCCGGGCGTGGGGTACCCGGTTTTCGCCACCGACTTTGGCACGGTGGGCATGATGATTTGCTACGACGTAATGTTCCCGGAGCCCGCGCGGGCCCTCGCCTCTCAAGGGGCCGACGTCATTCTGCTGCCCATCTGGGGCGGCGATGAGACGCTGGCCAAGGCGCGAGCCATTGAGAACGGCATCTACCTGGTGTCGTCCGGTTACGACTATCCCAGCCACGTCATCAACCCGCTGGGTGAGGTGCTTTCGCAGGCCACGAAGGACGACACCGTGGCCACGGTGACGCTGAATCTGGAACGCCGCTATCCGCTGCAATATCT
>JAYVRS010000215.1:0-7540 GCA_043776185.1 Bryobacteraceae bacterium
GCATCCATTCGACTGCTCCATCGCGCGCCAGTTTGCCATAGGCCCGCGTGACGCTCCAATCGCGCGGCCTGGGTGTCAAAACGACCGTTGAGTTGCCCAATACCCTGTTGAACGTCGTGCCTTAGGCCGAGCAGTTCACGTTCCAGGCTGTTTTTCAAATCGACAATGAGCTTTTCCAAGTTTTCCATGGCACTACCAAACCCAGCATACTTTATGTAAAGTGACAGCTTAGAGGCCGAGACAACTACTGATTTAGTGGCTCATGTTGGGCGCTGCCGGGTCTTCGGGTCGACCGGGATTCGAGAGCGGTACGTAGACGAGGATGACGGCTAAAATGCCCAGGAAGATGGCCCCGAAGGTGTAGGACGGGTCCTTGGTGAATTCGGGGATGGGCCACTCGTAGAAGCGGTAAGTGGCTTCCACTAGGCCCATGAGGCTTTCGCCGGTGATCAGTCCGGAGGCGATGAGGATGCCGACGTTGACGACGCGGGACATTTGCGATTCGTTGTAGCCGCGTTTGGCGGCGAGCGAGTCAGTGAGCCAGCGGATCATGCCGCCGACGAAGATGGCAAACGTGGTGCCGAGCGGGAGGTACATGCCGACCGAGATCAGCATGGGGCTTTTTACTTGCATCATGATGAGGGCGATGCCCATGGCGATGCCGGTGCCGATTAACGGCCAGGGCATGTCGCCGCCGACGATACCTTGGGCGAGCGAGGCCATGAGACTCGCTTGGGGGGCGGCGAGTTTGGCACCTCCGAAGCCGAGTCCACCGTTTTTGATGTCGCCCAAGTGAAGGATCATGAGCGGGAAGTACATGACGAGGCTGGCCACGACGACGGCGATCAGTTCGACGATCTGTATGGTTTTGGGCGTGCCGCCCAGGATGTAGCCGACTTTGAAGTCCTGTAGGAGTTCTCCCGCGACCGCGGAGGAGACGCAGACCACGGCGGCGACGCCCAAGACGGCGGCCACGCCGCTGGCGCCGGAGACCCCGAGCGCGACCATGAGCAACGCGGCGATGATGACGGTGGAGAGTGTGATGCCCGAGATGGGGTTGTTGGTGGAGCCGATGACGCCGACCAAATAGCCCGAGACGGTGGCGAAGAAGAAGCCGACGACCAACATGACGATGGCGGCGGTCATGCCGCCAGTGACGCCGGCGAAGGAGATGTAGAGCGCGCACATGGCCACGAAAACGACGGCGATGAGGCCCAGGATGATCTTCGAGCTCATGTAGCGTTCATGACGGTTTTCGGATTCTTTTTCAGGCTTTGACGCAGTCACTTCGCCCCAGGCTTTCGACAAACCAATACCGAGACTATTACGCATTTTGAAGAGCGTGAAGCAGGCGCTGACCAGCATGCCACCGACGCCGATGGGGCGGATGATGTTGCGCCAAACCGCAATCGACATAGCTTCCCAGTCTTCGGCACCGGCATTGGCGGGCAGAAACTGCTTAAGGTTGGGACCCATGAAATAGACGAGCAGCGGGATAATGACACCCCAGGCGATGACGCCGCCGGCGAAATTGAGCGAAGCGAGTTGGGGGCCGATGATGTAGCCGACTCCGATGTAAGCGGGTTTGACGGCGGGGTAAGCAAAGACGGTGGCTCCGCCGACGTCGACCGTGCGGCCGGCGCCGAGCTTCACTTTGCTCAGTCCGACGTTGCCCAGGAGGATCGGGAGAACTTTTTCAGCGGCGAAGAGCTTCATGACGCCGAGCCAATAGATCAACGCGCCCAGCCCCATGTTCCAGAACAGGAAGCGCGCCGAGTTGGTGCCGGATTGGCCCGCTTTGTGGATTTCGGCGGCGGCCACGCTTTCGGGGAAGGGCAGTTCCGGATCGTCGACCATCACGCGGCGGATGAGCGAGACGAACAGGACGCCCAAGATGGAGCCGACCACCATCAACATGGTGGATTTCCAATAGGCATCTTCCGGGCGGAATGACTTCCAAATACCGGCGATCACAAAGGCGGGAAGGGTGAAGATAGCACCAGCCGCCACGCTCTCGCCAATCGAGCCCGCGGTGCGCGCGAGGTTCTCTTCCAGAATGGTGCCGCGCCAGAGGCGGAGGACGGCCATGGAGATGACGGCGGCAGGGTAAGTGGCGGCGACGGTGATTCCCGCCGTGAGGCCGAGGTAGGCGTTGGCCGCGCCCAGGATGATCGTCATCACCAAACCGAGTAAGACGGCGCGGACCGTGTACTCTTTCATGCGTACGTCGCCGGGGACGTAGGGACGGTAGTTGGACATGGCTAGACCTCTTCTCTCGTTAGGTCTAGCGATGATACCAGAGGATTAGCGTTGATCGGTTGAAATGGCGGCGCCGGGCAATAAGGCACCAGGCAACTGGTCGACGTTGATGGCTTCGTACTTGGGGCCCAACCCGAGGGCGATCAGCGAAAGCGAGCAGAGCTTGCCGTCGGCTTTCAGCTTCTGGTCGGTCTTGAAGCGATTGAGAGACTCGACGGAGGCCAAATCCCAGGAGCCGTTGACTTCGGCGGAGTAATAGCCCTTGTCGGCGAGCGCTTGTTGAATTTCGCGATAACGGTCGCTGGAGGGACTTTGGATATAGGCCACCCGCACCGGAGCGCGATAGGCGGCTTGGCGGTAACGGCCAGGGAGCGCCCGGGCGGGTGCCACGCGTGCGGCCTTGGTGGGGAGCGCGCGGTAGGAAGTCTTGACGACAGCAGTCTGCCGGAGGGGCGCGGCCTTGGCCGGGCTGGCTTTGGGGGTGGCGCGAACAATCGCGGTGGGCTTGACAGGAGCGCTAGGAGCGATCTTACGAGCCTGCTGCCCAAAGCAAAAGGAAGCGGTGACGAGGACGATCAGGTTCAGCTTCACGAGCATTAGCATACCAGCTTATGATCGGCAATTGGGCGGGTGGGCTGGAGAGTCGCCGAGAAAAAGTCAGCCGAGTCCCCCCACTCGCGGGTATTTTCGATGTACGCTAACGGTCACGGATGATAAAGACACTTTGGTTGATTGCCCTGATGGCAGGGGGCTTGGTGGCGGATGAGCCCAACACTTTGACGGCTGCAGAGCGGGCGGCCGGTTGGAAACTGCTGTTCGACGGCAAGACTTTGAAAGGTTGGGTGGACCCGGCCAAGCAGACGCCCCCCGGCGATTCGTTTCGCGTGGTGGATGGCACGATTGCGTCGACCGCGAAGCCCAAGTTTCGCGAAGACATGCTGACGACGGCCAAGTTCAAGAATTTTGAACTGCGCTTTGATTGGAAGATTTCGCCCGGCGGCAACAGCGGCGTGAAGTACCTGGTGCAGGATACGGCGATCATTCATCCGAGCCTTCTTCCAGCCAAACCGATAGCGAAGTTTGAGGATCGTATGGACTATTTGCTGCGGAGCGCCAAGCGGCCGTTGCGGTCTTCCGTACCGGCGGATGGCCAAGTGGAGGTCTATCAGGTGGCCTTTGAGTATCAGGTGATTGACAACACGGCGCATGCCGATGCCAAACGAAGCCAAAAGAGCTGGGCCGGCGCGCTTTACCAGCTGATTGCGCCGGCCGGTGCCGGGCCCAAGCCGGTGGGCGAATGGAACGAAGGCCGCATCGTGGTTCGTGGTGATCGCATTGAGCATTGGCTGAACGGGGTGAAGGTGGTGGACGCGTCACTGAACGATGCCGCTGTGCCGGACGGTCTGGCGGCGCGGTGGACGACCAAGGGCCGGGTGTATGAGTTACTGACCCTGCGCGCGAAAAAGATGGGGCCGATCGTGTTGCAGCACCACAGCGACGCCGCGTGGTTTCGCAATTTGAAGATTCGGCGGCTGCCGTAACTTCAGTGACCTTTTACGCTGGTGCGATATTTCTGAGCGCGTTTCTGCTGTTTCTGGTGCAGCCAGTAGTAGCGAAGATGATTGTGCCGTGGTTCGGCGGGTCGGCTGCGGTTTGGACTACGTGCCTGTTGTTTTTCCAGCTCATTTTACTGTTGGGTTATGGCTACTCGCATTGGTTGGTGAAGCACCTGAGTGCGCGACAACAGAGCCTGGTGCATATGGGGCTGTTGGCGGTGAGTTTGTGGTGGCTACCGTTGGGTCCGGCGCTTAGCTTGAAGCCGGCCGGGATGGAGGAGCCGATTGGCCGCATTCTGCTGGTGTTGTTGGCGACGGTGGGATTGCCGTATTTTTTGCTGTCGACGACGGGGCCATTGTTACAAGCCTGGTCAGCGCGGAGCATGGCTTTGCCTTACCGGCTGTATGCGCTGTCGAACTTGGCCTCGTTGCTGGCGTTAGTGTCCTATCCGTTTGTCATTGAGCCGGCTATCTCGTTACGTACGCAGTCGGCCATGTGGAGCGGGCTGTATCTGCTGTGGGCGCTGCTGGCGGGATGGCTGGCTTGGCAAGCGCGTTCGACCGCGCCTCCCGCGCCGAGTGAGGAATTAGCTCCCGGATGGCTTGACCAGTTGACTTGGGTCGGGCTCGCTTTCTTTCCGTCGGCGTTGTTACTCGCCGTATCGAATCACCTCTCGCAAAACATCGCGGCCATTCCTTTTCTGTGGATCGCCCCGCTTTCTATCTACTTACTGTCTTTCGTCCTAACATTTGACTCTTCCCGTTTCTATCATTCGGAGATCTTTCGCTGGGGACTGGCGCTGGCGCTGGGGGGCGCTGGTTACTATCTAGTCCACGAAGATGCGGACCACAAGCTCAAGGTATTGTTACCCGGCTTTCTCGGTGGCTTGTGGATCGCCTGTATGTATGGCCACGGCGAACTGGCCAAGCGCAAACCCGCGCCAGCTTACCTCACTTCGTTCTATCTCATGCTGGCCGTGGGCGGAGCATTGGGCGGGTTGGCCATCAGCATTTTAGCTCCCATGCTGTTGCGGGGAAACTACGAATTGCCGATTGCTTTAGCTGGTTTTGCCTTGTTAGTGGCCCTGCTAGCGACCCGGGACAACTGGCTGATGGCGACGGCGTGGGGCGCGCTGGCCATCTATTTGGCGGTGGCGGCGCACTACTATATCCGCGACACGGAATCAGCCTCACGATTAATCACGCGGAATTTTTTCGGAACGATGCGCGTGCGGGAGTCCGGCAAGGCGGAAGACAAGACGTTGTACCGCACGCTGATCCATGGCACGATCAATCATGGCGAACAGTTTTTTGGGAATTCGCTGGAGACGGCGGCCACGACTTACTACGGTACGGAGTCTGGCGCGGGGTTAGCGATTACTAAAAGCCGCAGTCCCGCGCACCCGAACTTACGCCTAGGTGTGATCGGCTTAGGCGTGGGAACGTTAGCGAATTATGGCCGGGTGGGCGATACGGTCCGGTTCTACGAGATCAATCCGCGGGTGTTGGAGATTGCCCGGACGGAGTTTACTTACTTACGCAACGCCAAGGCCAAGGTGGAGATTGCGATGGGTGACGGGCGGCTATCGCTGGAGCGCGAGGCTCCGCAGGGCTTTGACGTACTGGCGGTGGATGCGTTCTCTAGCGATTCGATCCCGGTCCATTTGTTGACGAAGGAGGCCGTGGCGCTGATGTTGCGTCACCTGACGCCGAAGGGCATTCTGGCCGTGCATATCTCCAACAAGCACCTGAACCTGGATCCGGTGGTGCACCGGATTGGGAAAGAGTTGGGCTGGACGGCCCTTACCGTGGAGAACGAAGCGGACGACGCCATGAATGTCTTCTCGTCGGATTGGGTGCTTTTGACGCGGTGGAGTGAGTTTATCAATGACCCCGTGGTGCACGCGGCAAAGGTGGAGAAGAAGCGCGCCGACGTGTTGTGGACCGACGACTACAGCAATCTATGGCGCATCCTTAAGTAACTTTGTATTGAAAAGTACTTGACCAAAGGCGCCATCGCGCCGTATGCTGAAAGGCATGAGCTCTCCGGTTGGCCGCTCCGCCCCGCTCGAAATTCACGCGCACGCGACGAGCAACCTACGATACATTCGCGAAACGATGGAGCGAGCTTCCACGTTTACCGCAGTGCCCGGTTGGGGCGGCGCGCTGATGGGCTTGGCGGCGCTGTCCGCGTGCGTACTTTGCCAGGTAGTGACGCCGGCCCTGTGGCTGCCAATCTGGCTGGGCTGCGGCGTTCTGTCGCTTTCGATTGGCACCCTCGCCATTGTGCAGAAGTGCCGGCGGCGCGGTACGCCGCTCGATTCGCCGGGCGCCCGCCGTTTCGCGTTGGGTTTTGCTCCGCCCTTAGTGGCGGGCGCGGTGTTGACGGTGGCCTTTGCGCGCTTCGGCCTGGAGCGTTTTATTCCAGGATTGCTGCTCTTACTCTACGGCACGGGCGTCGTGACGGGCGGCACGTTTTCGGTGCGCGTGGTGCCGTTAATGGGTATGTGCTTTCAGGCCTTGGGGGCACTGGCGCTATTTGCTCCAGCCGCATACGGAAACCTGTTGATGGGCGCGGGATTTGGCTTAGTACACATCGTCTTTGGCGTTATCATTGCGCGCCGGCATGGTGGGTAGGTATTAACTGAAAGGAGAAGCGATGGCGCAAACAGCTTTAAGAAAAGATATGACGGTACGGTCAGAGGTGGCCGCGCGTTCGGCGCCGGACCTTGACCGGATGATCCACGAGCGCGTGCGCCTCGGTATTTTGAGCGCACTGGCGGCGAATGCCACCATGACGTTCAGCGAGTTGAAGGCGCTGCTCGAAATCACGGACGGCAACTTGAGTGTCCACGCACGCAAGCTTGAAGAGGCCGGGTATGTGGAGTGTAAGAAGTCCTTCGAAAATCGCCTACCGCGAACCGAGTATCAGCTGACCGCAGCCGGGCGCGAGGCCTTCGAGAAGTATTTGGCGCACATGGAAGCGATTGTCGACGCCATGAAGACATCGTTGCGTCCCAGGAAGTAGCGGATGCACGTCGCGATCATTTTGGACGGCAACGGGCGCTGGGCGCGTGAACGCAACCGGCCCCGGTTGTTGGGCATCGCGCCGGGGCCCGGGCCGTGCGGCAGGCCGTGAAAGCCGCTCCAGCTCTCGGCATTCGGACTCTGTCGCTCTACGCTTTTTCGGCCGACAACTGGAAGCGTCCGGCGGCGGAGGTGGCGGGGTTGATGGCGTTGCTGGGCGAGTTTATCGCCCGCGAAACTGGGCCGTTGGCGGCTCAAGGCGTGCGACTGGAATTTATCGGACGTCGGGATCGGTTGACACCCGCTCTGATTGAGGCAATAGCTGAAGCGGAAGCGACGACCGCGGCCGGCGCCCGTCTCGAATTGCGCATCGCGCTCGACTATTCGGCTCGGGCGGCGATCGAACGTGGTGATGTAGGCCCCGATGTCGACCTGCTAATCCGGACCGGCGGCGAACAACGGCTAAGCGATTTTCTATTGTGGGAATGCGCTTACGCGGAACTATTATTTGTGCCGCAATACTGGCCGGATTTTTCTGGCGAAGATCTGGCGGCGGCCGTAAGTGAATTTGCGCGACGGGACCGGCGTTTTGGCGCACTAACAGCCTGAATCTACTGCCGGGTCCAGCGACTGTCGCGGTTTTCCTGAGTAAATTGGATCGCCTCCACTTTGCCGTCGGCGTTCCGGACGAATTTTAG
>JAYVRS010000216.1:0-2316 GCA_043776185.1 Bryobacteraceae bacterium
GTGGTTTTGCGCAGAAGGAAGTTGGCAAGTGGTGGATTTGAGGGAAGTTGCGACAAAAATGTCCCACCCTGTGGATGCCCGTGGACGGCCCTGTTTCCCTGTTTCCTCTGTTTCCTACGTGGATGGCCCTGTTTCCTAGGAGTTGACTCGATTTTGAGCAGGTCGGCTGCCGTACCGCCAGAAGACTACCAACTTCACATCGTTTGTGCTGTTAAATTGCCGCGTCGACTACCTCGACGCTTCCAAGCCATCAGTACCGCGCTCAGCACCATCAGCGTGGTGGCCGGCTCCGGCACCGCGCTGTCGAAGGCGACTAGGTCGGTATTGAAGTTGCTGCGAGAGACGGTGCCAGCCGGGTTTACGTCAAGCCGGAAGAGGTAGCCATCCGGATCGGTGCTGTTGAAGAGATTTGACAGGCCGTCGCTTGAAGTGAGGACGAAATTGAAGACCGACCCGCCCGTGGCGTTCGAGACCGTCGGAACGTCGATGGTGACGCGGAAGGACAGCAGCGTGCCAAAGGTGAGGGCATGAAAGTAGTCATTCAGCGCGTTGGTATTGGCGAGCGTCACGGTGGCCGGCAGGACGCCGGTGACGGCACCAGTGACGGCCGGAGAGCCGGAGAACGTCCCGGGCGCGGCCAGTGTGAAGTTCGTGAGCGAGGCCTGCGCAGGGTCAGAGGTCCCAAGCCCGGGATTGAATTGCAGGTAGATGCCCCCGGCGGTAGACGAAAGGGACGAGGTGTCGATGGCGACATTGACAATGGTGGCCGCCGGGGCGGCGAGGGCGAAAGCCAGCGAAAGAGAAAAGATTTTGACGTTCATGGAGCTTCCTTGTGGCGCGGACTAGAGCTGACCGGAGTAACCGCGGAGCGTGAATTGGATGGTGACGTTCGCGGCGTTGGTAAATTGCACGGGCACTTGCACCGTCTCTCCAGGCGCCATGGGTCCCACGCCAGGCGCGAGATAGAAGGGCCCCTGTCCCGCAATCGTCCCAGCGGCGTTGACCGCCACCACTCCGCTCGGCAGGCCGGTGAGCACGAGCGTCAAGCTACGAACGATAGGCACCGTGCCAATATTGGTGACGGTGAGCGTGCCGGAATAAACCCTCGTGATGCGATTGTAAGTGAGGCCGCTCGAGCTCCAACGCAAAGAATTGGTGACTTCCGAGGGGCCTGACGGCGCGTTCGGCGGAGTAAATAACAGGGCCGAGGCGTTGGCAATCACCGGCGACTTGTAACTCCACGGCAAGCGCTGGCCATTGGTGGTGGAGAGCGTATTGCGAATGCCGATAGAGGCTTGCGCCCCTTTGCTCACCTGGATATTGCCGCTTTCGGCAGTTTGATATTGGAAGGTGATCAGCCCGCTGGTTTCGTCCAGCAGAACCTGGAAATTGAAGGCACCCGGCGAATTCAGGGCCGTCGCGTTGTTCCACTGGATAACAAAGCGCCGATTGGGCGCGGTGCCCACGGTCTGGTAGACGATACCGCCGGCACCGGTGAAGACAAGGTCGCTCCAGAAGGGGGCGATGGCGGGTAAGTCAGGAATCGTCAGAGCGCTCGAGAGGTCAACGGGGCTGAAGTCGTTGGTGAGGCAGCCCCCGAATGACAGCACGGCGTTGGTGCTGACGCACAGCGCATTGTAAGTCGCACCATAGAATCGGAACCCAAAGGGGAGGGTGAGGGTGGCGGTGCCATCGTCAGTATTGCCAAGGATCGTCGTGCCCGTGCCAGCGATATCAACGTAAGAGTAAGCCGTGGCCGCAGCCGTGTAGCCAAACGAATCGGTTACTTGGCCCGGCAGCAAGGTGGACAGAGTAAGTGTGAGAAGCAGGGTGCGCATGGGATTTCTTTCCTTTCGTACTTTCTGGCCGAGGCCTACCACGACTGCTGCTTCACCGTGAAGATGGGGCCGTTGTTAATGACGATTTGCCCGCTGCGGACATAGTTAATAAACGAATTGAAGATGCCCACGGTGTAGTTCTGGGTCCAAGTGCCGGGGCCGCCCAAGACGTTATTCAGCGTCAGCATGCCGGGGGGCGCGTTGAGCGTCGATCCCGGCGCGGCGCAGGCTAAGGGGGCGTAGTTCATCGGGATGGTCCCCGGACCTCCCAGCCGGCCAAAGTTCGCGCCCAGCGTGGTGGGCGTGTAGGCGCAGGTGGAGGCCGCTTGGGTAACGGTAAAGACCGCGTCGCCGACGCGGATGGTGCCGGTGCGGGGTTGCGAAATGGGATTGGGCGAGGCCGAGTAAGTAACTGAGCCGGTAGTGCCCGCGTAACTGTCCACGGCCGTCAGCCAACCGCTATAGCTTTGCACCGGGT
>JAYVRS010000217.1:0-7536 GCA_043776185.1 Bryobacteraceae bacterium
CCGGCCAGATGTTGAGCGGCGATGACGGCGGTATCCGGATTGGCGGCCACGGCGATGTTTCCCTGTAACTTACATTCCTGAGCGCGGCGGGCCATTTCACTGGTGATTTGCGCCGGGGAGCCCATCAGCCGACGCAAGGCACCGATGGCCAGCACCACGGTGCGAGGGCCAGCCACTTCCACCAGCGGCGAGAACTGCTGGGCCAAGGCGAAGAGCGCGACGGCCGCAGCCGGCTCGGGATTCGAAATGTGAATGGCGGCATACACGGGATCATGCCAACTGCGCGACATACTCAGCGGTAGCGCGTTCTGGCTTATGCGGCGAAACGCGATAGCGCGCGCGCGCCAGCAGTTGATAGGGGAAAAGACCCGTAAAAACGGCCTCCTGGCGAGAGGTGGTGGCCTGCAGCGCGGCGGTGGATTTCGCTTGCGGTTCCTGGGCGATCACCAGCAGGACGGTGGAAGTCTTCTCCACGGCGCGTTGAAAACGGAACCAGTAGGAGGTGGGCAGGCGGCGCAGATGCTCCGGGTTCACCTGGCAGAGATCGAGCGCGATGACGCCGAATCCGCCGGAGTGCAGCAGGAGATCGGCGGCGCGAATGGCATGGTCCAACTGGTGGCCCGCCCGGACCCAGAGCAAGGTGTCCAAGCTCACGCCGGCTTGCGCGGCGGTATGCGGGTCGAAAGCTTCGCTGGGGTCCACGACGGCGCAGAATTCACCACGGCGGGTGGCGGCGGCGAGCAATTGATGGAGAAAACTGGTACGCCCGGACGACGCGGGGCCGGTGATTTCGGTGAGACGGCCACGCGGGCAGCCTCCGAGCAACTGATCGAAAGAAGAGATGCCGGTTGGCAGCGAGTCGAGTTGATGAGTGACGCGCCGCCAACCGAGGAGCGGAGCGAGGTGGTTCGGGAGAGTGGCCATATTCGCTTTTTGTTCGCCTTTGTGAAACCAGTTTGGCTGAACGTGGGGCATCCTGTCAATGCTAATTTCGGGGCCAATTTTTAGCGGTATGGAATCAATTGGTTAGGGTCTAGGGATCTGCAGATCATCGCAGATTGTTCGCGCGAGAAAGTCGTTGATCTCCCGATGGCGAGGTTGACATAGAGTGTGATTGCCGCCCTGCTCCAGATGCCGAACGAGATCGGTGAGTTTCACGCGGCGGGCAAAATGAGCGCTACCCGAATCACTTCGGCACCGTCCAGGGAGTGTCGCGCCAGATGCCGATTGGCTTCCAACGCCAAAGTAACGGCTTCCTCAAGGTTGGCCCGCACCTCTTCGAGCGTCGTCCCTTGCGTATTCGCGCCGGGCAATTCCTCAACGCACGCGACGTAGCCTTCGGGCACGCGCATATAGACGGCCGTGAGATTCATCTGCGTCCTTCAATGGCCCGACAGGGCTCCCACTCAAGGCCGCACGAGCGCCGCAAAGGCGGCGGCAATCATCGGAGCCGCCTCCGGCCCAATCGAATTCACCTCGCCATACCAGCGCTTCGGGGCGTCCTGTAACCAGGGCGCGCGATCGTCCCATTCCGACTTCGGGATGATGTATCCGATCTCGTCGTTGGCCAAGCCGAACAGCATCTTAAACGGCGCATGCATCTGCGGCTTGATAGCCGGTTCTACCGCCGCCGTAGGGAAGTCCGCGCCGGCTAGCTTCACCACGCCGCCCACGCTCAGTTCGGGGTAAAGCTCACCCGGAATCATGGCGGCTTCGAGCTTCACTTTCTTGCCGTGCGCCAGGCGCAGATAGCCCACCACCGTCTCACTGGTACCGTCCGGTCGGAAGGCCTTGCGGCCACCGTACAGGTTCGCTTGCGCCGCTTGGCGAAAGCCCTCATTGGCCACCGGGATCAGCAGACGTTTCTCGCTATATTCGATCCGATTCACGGCGGTGGGACGGGCGTTGTTGAGCGCGTCGTGGGCCAGATCCGCGATGCGCTCGCCGATGGTCTCGGCGAACCGAAAGCTGTTCTTGGGAGCCAACTCGCGCGTCGTGGGGTCCATGATTTGGGCCCCCAGCGGCGACTGCATGCCGCCGATAGCGCCATTCATAAAAACCGCCACACCACCACGCAAAGTCTCCATCACGCGGTAATACGCGGCCACGTAGTCCGCCGAAATCTGCGTATTCGTAGACCCCAATGCCTCCGGATGATTCGCCCAATTGATCAGCGTACCGATGGTGCGATTGCGCCGGTCCTTCACCGTCAGCGCAATCACTTCCTGGTCGTGTACTACCGGCGGACGGGTGTCGTTAATGAAGCTCTTCAAGTCCGGGAAACCGGTGCGCGCCAGGTAGAGTTGCGCGCGCTTCATGCCGCGCACCGCCGCCACCACCGCTTCAATACTGCGCTGCACGACAAACTGGTTGTAAGCCTCGTTGATGCCGGTGACGCCCGCCTTGGGCCCCCACAGGCCCATCGTATCGGGACCCTCGTGGCCATGCGTTGCCGCGATGATCACGTCGAGGTCGCGCCCCACTTGTTTGCGGGCGCCCTCCCGGATCTTTTCGACATCGTCAAGAAAAAGCCCGATCAGGTCGACGCCGCACAGGACGACCGGCTTCGGGCCGGTCGACATGGCCAGGCAGCGGACGAAGAGCTGATCGTGGACTGCGGTGGCCACCCGGTTCTGGCCGAAGCCCGCCATATAGACGGCAGACGACGCCGGGCCGACATCGGGCGTAATCGCCCGGTAGGCCGCACCCGCGCGAAACGCCCCCGCCAGCGGAGTAACCAGGGCCAACAGGAGCACCAACTTATTTAGCTTCATCCATCGGCCAGCATAGCAAGGGAATTGACGTACAATGAACGCACAGCCATGGCACAAATCAAAGGACCCGCGATTTTCCTCGCCCAGTTCATGGGTGATCAAGCACCCTTCAATACCTTGTCGAACATTACCAAGTGGGCCAAGGACCTCGGCTATCTCGCCGTCCAACTGCCCAGTTGGGATTCGCGCATCATCGACCTGAAGAAAGCCGCCGATTCCAAAAGCTACTGCGAAGACTTGCGCGCGCAGATGAACGGCTTGGAGATCACTGAGCTAGCCTGCCATCTACAAGGGCAGTTGGTCGCCGTGCATCCGGCCTATGACGAGATGTTCGACGGCTTTGCCGACCCCAAGGTCCGTGGCGACTCGAAGGCTCGCACGCAGTGGGCCGTGGAGCAGCTGAAGCTGGTCTTCAAGGCTTCCAAGAACCTGGGCCTGACGGCGTGCCCCAGCTTCACCGGAGCGCTGGTGTGGCCGTTCCTCTATCCGTGGCCGCAGCGTCCGGCGGGCTTAGTGGAAGAGGCTTTCAAAGAGCTCGGGAAGCGCTGGAAGCCATTGCTTGATTACGCCGACAAGATGGGCCAGGACGTGGCCTACGAGATTCATCCGGGCGAGGACACACACGACGGCATCACCTTCGAGATGTTCCGCGAGGCGACGGGAAATCACCCGCGCGTGGCGATCAATTACGACCCTTCGCACTTCATTTTGCAGTGCCTGGATTACGTGCGCTTCATTGACACTTACGCGCCTTTCATCAAGGCCTTCCATGTCAAGGATGCCGAGTTCCGGCCCAATGAAAAGTCCGGCGTCTACGGTGGCTTCCAAGGCTGGGCGCAGCGACCGGGCCGCTTCCGTTCGCTGGGCGATGGGCAGGTGGACTTCAAGCAAGTCTTCAGCCGCATGACGGCGATCGGCTACAAAGGCTGGGCGGTGCTGGAGTGGGAATGCTGCTACAAAGACGCCTCACAAGGCGCGGTCGAAGGCGCGCCATTCATTGCGTCGCACCTGATTGAGCCCCCGTCGAAGGCCTTTGACGACTTCGCCGGGGTTGCTACCGACGTTAAGCGCAACCGGCGTACGCTAGGGCTGAAGTAAATGGTTTACTTACTCTTCGCCCTCGCAAAATCTTCGTCTGGAATGTACCACATGTGGTAACCTGAAGTAAATGCGTTACTTACTCTTCGCCCTCGCTCTGACACTTCCCGCCGCCGACTTGACCACTAAAAAGTCACTCAACTTGGCCGTCATCAAAGAGATGGTGGTGGCTGCGGAAGCTGAAGCGGCCAAGCTCGGCGTTGAAGTCTCACTGGCCATCGTGGACGAAGCGGGCAATTTACTGTACTTCCAAAAGCACGATAAGCCCGGCTTAAATACTGTGGCCTTTGCTCAAAAAAAGGCGCGCTCCGCAGCAATTTACCGGCGCACTTCGAAGGTGCAGAACGAGGCCTTGACCAAGGGCAACCTCGCCATGCTCAGCATGCCGGACGCTTTCCCGGTGCAAGGCGGCGTGCCGATTATGATCGACGGCCAGTGCCTGGGCGCGGTGGGTGCGAGCGGGGCCACGGCCGAGCAGGACGAGCAGATCTCACAAGCCGCCATTAACGCCATCAAGAAGTAGGGAACCTTCGTTCCATCGGCGGAGTCAGATGAGTGAGGCAATGAATCTGGCTTTGCGCATTTTCGCTTACGTGGTCGTTATCTGGGGCGCGCTGGCTCTGATGGGCCGTAAGTTCACGTTCTTTCCGCAACACGCGATGGCGAGCGAGTTACCCTCGGGTGCCGAAGAGATCACCATTCTTACGCCGGACGGCGAACAGCTGCGGGCTTGGTGGTTCAACGCGCCGGGCGCACGCTTGGCTACGCTCTACTTACACGGCAATGGCGGGTATCTCGCAGTCTATAACGAGCACTTACTCGCCATTCGCCAGGCCGGCCACTCTTTACTGATCATTGACTACCGGGGCTATGGCCAAAGCACGGGCTCGCCCAGCGAACAGGGGCTCTATACGGATGCCCAGGCCGGTTACCAGTGGCTGCGGCAGAAGGGCTATCCCGGCGAGCGAATCATCCTGCAAGGCCTATCGCTGGGCACGGCGGTCGCGGTGGAGATAGCGAGCCGGAACAAGATCGGCGGCATGGTGCTGGAGGCGCCACTGCCGAGTGCGCGGGCGGTGGCGGCGGGCATTCTGCCGATCATCGGTTGGACACTGCCGTTGGGCTTTGACTCCCTCGCCAAGATCCCTCGCGTACACGCGCCTTTACTGGTGATTCACGGCGACCGGGACCGCGTGATCAACCTGTCGCTGGGCCGCGACCTATTCGCGGCCGCGCCCGAGCCTAAGGAGTTCCTGATGGTGCCCGGGGCTGGGCACGAGGACTTGCCGATGGTAGGCGGGTTGAAGTACCAGGCGGCACTCCAGCGCCTCTATCAGCGCTGCGGCCAATAGTGTTGATAGCATGGCAACGTGACTCGACTTGCCTTTTTGCTACTTACCTCGATTGCTTTCGCGCAGAAAGCGCTGCCGCCGCCGGGTATCGCCATTCCGGCCGAAGAGCGGCTGCAACTGGAGGCCGAACTGGCGCGGTTGCGTTCCGCGATGGGGCCGATTCAGGCTTCGCCGCAATACAATGACGTGGCCGTGATTGAGCGCGCCGTCGCCTCGGCGTTGCGTTACAACGAGTTCTACTTGCCCGCCGAATTCGCGCGGGCGCACGACTTACTCGCTTACGCTATGGAACGGGCGGAGCGGCTGGCGAGCGGCAGCGCACCCTGGACTCGCGCGAAGGGATTGATCCCCTTGGGTTATCAGTCGAAGCTCGATGATAGTATTCAGCCTTATGGCTTAGTGGTGCCCCCGAGTTACTCGGCCGATGCGCCGCGTAAGTGGCGTCTCGACATTTGGCTGCATGGCCGGGGAGATACGCTGAGCGAGATCGCCTTTCTGTGGCAGCGCCTGAACAACGCGGGCGAGTTTACGCCGCGCGACACCATCGTGTTGCACTTATACGGGCGTTACTGTAACGCGAGTAAGTTCGCCGGCGAAGTGGACATGCTAGAAGCGCTGGCCGATGTGAAGCGGCGTTACGCGATCGACGAGAATCGCATTCTGGTGCGCGGCTTCTCGATGGGTGGCGCCTCCGTGTGGCACTTAGGCGCCCATTTTGCCAATCTATTTGCCGTGGCCGCGCCCGGGGCCGGCTTTGCCGAGACGGCGCAGTATCAGAAGATGACTCCCGAAGCGTTAAAAGCCTTGCCCCTCTGGGAGCGCCAACTCTTCCATTGGTACGATGCGACGGACTACGCGGCTAACTTCTATCAGCTGCCTTTAGTGGCTTACTCGGGCGAGATCGATAAGCAGATGCAAGCCGCGCTGATCATGGGCAAAGCGCTCGAAGGCGAGGGCCTGGCACTTACTCATGTTATCGGGCCGAACACCGAGCATAAGTATCATCCGGACTCCAAAATAGAGATCAGTAAGCGCGTGGACGCGCTGGCCGAGCGCGGCCGGCAGCCGGTGCCGCGTAAGTTGCGCTTCGTCACTTACACGCTGCGTTATCACGAAATGCGCTGGCTCTCGGTGGAAGGGCTCGAGTCGCATTGGGATCGCGCTCGGGTGGAGGCCGAGATCCGGGAGCCGGGCTTTTTTACCGTACGGACGGAAAACGTGAAAGCGTTCCGCTTGAATTTCGGCCCCGGCGAATACCCGTTTGAACCGGAGGTGAAGCCGACGGTGACCATCAACGGCACGGCCGTGCGCTGGCCGCGCGGGGCGTCAACCGACTTGAGCTGGTCGGCCGAATTTCATCGCGAGGGCATCCAGTGGGTCGCGGGCACGGCGAAACCAGGGCTGGCGAAACGCCCGGGATTGCAGGGCCCGATTGACGACGCCTTTCTGAGCCGCTTCCTGTTTGTGCGACCGACGGGCCAGGCTCGCGACCCGCAGTTGGGGGCTTGGGCGGCGAGCGAAATGGAGCGCGCCGTGAAACGGTGGCGCGGGATTTTCCGGGGCGAGGTCCGGGTGAAAGACGATACGCAGGTGACCGAGGCCGATATGGCGGAGAGCCACCTGATTCTGTGGGGCGATGCCGGTAGCAACCAAGTGATCGCGCGGATAGCCGACCGGCTGCCGCTGAAGGCCGAAGCGGGCCAAGCGGTGGTGATGGTGTATCCGAATCCGCTGGCACCCACTCGCTATGTGGTGCTCAATAGCGGCTTCACGTTCCGTGAGGACTCTGACGGGACGAATTCGCGTCAGGTGCCGGTTTTACCCGATTGGGCGATTGTGGACCTATCCACGCCGCCGGACCGGCATTGGCCGGGCAAGGTGCTGAAGGCGGGCTTTTTCGATGAGGACTGGAAGCTGAAGCCTTAGACGAAACGAAGCCGGGAGTTGTTGATTCTATTGAGTGACGGGCTTTGGGCGGGCCGGAGGCCTGGCCCCTGGCTTGGCCCACTTGCTCGCTGATGTCCGGGAGGCGGGCCGGGGGCCCGCCCTACTACTAGTGCTTTGACCGCGTGAAGAAGATCTTTCGCTTGTGGTGCTCCATCCCACAGCTGACGCTGTGGGCTAGTAGTGGGAAAGGTAGTCTTCACCCGGTCGCAGTACTAGCGGGCGGAAAGGTCAGGGGCGGGCCGGGGGGCCCGCCCTACTAGACTTAGGGTAGCAGGGGGCTGGTAGTCGTTTTTCGTATGTGGTTGATTACACACGAGGAGTTGCTTGTTACTAGAAGTCGTAACGTAGGGAAAACTGCATGACGC
>JAYVRS010000218.1:0-7525 GCA_043776185.1 Bryobacteraceae bacterium
ACATCGACAACGAAGTGCGCGGGGTGAAGGCCATGCCCGGTGGCATCGTCGTGCCGCCCGATGGCATCGTGAAGACGCAGTTGATGGAAGTCTTCGTTCGCCGCGAGGGTCGATGGTGGATCGAGGCTTTTCACAACGTGGACGTCAAGGCCCAGAAGTAGCACGGGGTGGTACGATGCTGCTCGAACTTGACACTCTTCGCTGAGCGTGCCGACCAGGGTGAGGAAATAATGGCGGTTCTCGTCGGCAGCAAATACGGGTTGTTTGTTATTGCCGCGTTGGGTAAGATGCAGCCAGTAGCCGGGTGGCGCGAAGCGAAGTCTGCGTGGCATTTTGCCCTCCGTACATAAGCGTGTTTGGAAGGGGAAATTTTCACTTATTTTGCAGAAAATGCGTTGGGGCGGTGACTTTGCGCAAGATGAAGTCGGCAAGTGGTTGATTGGAAGAAGCTTGCTGCAGAATTGCACCACCCCGGGACAGCCCGTGTGGATGGCCCCGTCTCTTGAGCGGTTCGGCGCGGGGATGGCGCAGACGTTCACGATCTGTGCCGGGAGCGCCGGGACACGAAGCGCGGACTGTTCGGGTTCGCTGTGTGGATCTTTTGAGACGTCGGTGGGAATCGTTAAGGAGAGCGCAACTCAGATGACACAACTGAGAAAGACGATGCTGCGGGCGGCGCTGGTGGCGCTGGGTTTGTTGATGGTGCCGTTGGCGGCATCGCAGGTGGTGGATGGATGGAACTGGAATGCGGGGGGATTTGTGTTCGCCTATGTCATGTTCTTCGGAACGAGCTTGGCCTACGGGTTGATCGCCCAAACGATGGGCGCGTGGACGTACAAGGCGGGCGTGGGATTGGCGCTGGTGGCGGGTTTCGTGATGGCGTGGGGGAACATGGTGCACATGTCGGAGTCGGACAATCCGGCGTACGCGGTGTACTTCGGCGTGCTCGCCGTGGGGGGCGTCGGGGCTTGGCTGGCCCGGTTGGAGGCCGGCGGGATGGCTCGCGTTTTGTTCGTGATGGCGGCGGCGCTGGCGGTGGTGGCGGTGATCGAAGTAATGCTATCGCCGAGCGCGCCGTGGGGGCTGGTGCGGTTCGTGTTCGTAGCGTTGTTCGCCACGTCGGGTCTGCTGTTCAGGCACGCGAGCTTAGCGGAATTGAAGTAAGGTCGCTGCGCATGGCTGCATTCAAATGGGGAAGGTTACTCCATGGTGGGTAGGTCGTCGGGAGCCACTTAGCCCGCAAAAATCCTAAATGGCCGAAGGAAGGGGAGATTGAGTTACGAGTTCTCCGTGAACGAGTCGGGCCGGGGGGCCCGACCCACTTGGAGAGTTTTGGGAAAGGCCCTTCCGGCGTGGACAGATTTCAGTCATAATGACGCTATTCATTTCGATGGCTTACGTCCCCCACCATCACCACGACTTGTTCTTCAGCTACGCGCATGAGGACGATAGCGCCTGGATTGAGGCTTTCTGCAAGGGTCTGAAAACGGAACTGGTGCGGGCGGTGGGGGCGGATTTCGACGTTTGGCAGGACGCGACCAAGCTGCGTTTGGGGCAGAATTGGGCCGCTGAAATCGATCAGGGGATCTCGACCACGGCGCTCTTTCTGGCGGTTTGTTCGCCATCCTACTATCGGTCGGAGTGGTGCGAGAAGGAGTGGCAGACCTTCTTTGAGCGCAACCAAGCCACCGTGGACGATCCTTCGTCGCTGAAAGTGGGCGAGACCGGCGCGTATCGCTTCGTCAAGGCGGTCATGCGGATCAACCAGCAACGAATCCGGATGTTTCCGCAGTTTCAAGAGGTGCGGCTATACGACGATCAAGGTAGCCAATACGGAGTGGATTCAGTCGAATTCCGCAAGTTGGTGCTGAAGACGGCGAAGGACCTGGAATACATTCTGGAGAGTATGCGGCGCTCTAGTGTGGGCGTGTTTGTCGCGGCGGCGGCGGCGGATCTTCGCGATGACCGCAAAGCGCTGTTGCGCGAGCTGGCGGTGTCGGACTTCGACGTACGCCCCAACTTCAATTTGAACGCCGCCGTGGACCCGGAGACGTTGCGCCTGACGATGGACGGCGCGCGACTGGCCGTGTTCACCTTGGGCACCACTTACGACAACTTTGTGCAGGAGCAAATCGACTGCGCCCAGCAGTTGCACATCCCCATCACGTATTGGATCGATCCGCGCAAGTCGGAGCCGGAGCCCGAACAGGCCAAGTTGATCGGCGCGTTGCGCGAGCAGGGCTGTGCCGTGCTGAATGGGCTCTCGATTCGACAGGTGGCTGAACAGGTGATGGCTCGCCTGCAGCAAAAGCCGGGTGCCGGTGTGCCGGGCGTGGGGGTGCCGGGCGCAGGCGATGGCAAGAAGAGTGTCTTCCTGCTATACGACCCCACCACGGCCACGGATGGCGAATTCGCCAACGGCCAACTTGGCCCCATGCTGCGGGAGCGGGGCCTGGCGGTGCTGACGCCTGATTCGAGGCATGGCGCGACTGATCGCCTGCAGGATCGCGACCGCTTCCTTGAGCAATTCAATGGCGTTTTGCTTTATCGCGATCAGGCGCCCGAGGGGTGGTTGTGGCCCAACCTGATGGAGCTGTCGGTGGCCGACACGGCCAAGGGTTGCATTCTGCCGCCAGGCCAAACCGAGCCTTTCTCTCGATTCGTCCCGGTGATCGCGCGCGCGGCCGACTTTGGCCCCGCGCAGTTGGCTCCGTTCTTTGAGCTGGTTTTAGCCCACCGCGCGGCAGGCCGTCCATGATGACGCCGGAGACGCCATACCCCGGGCTGCGGGCCTTTGAAACCCGCGAGGGCTATCTGTTTTATGGCCGCGAGCAGCAGACGCAGCAGCTGCTGGACCGGCTGGCGAACCGCCGCTTTCTGGCCGTGGTGGGTTCGTCCGGGAGTGGGAAATCTTCCCTGGTGAGGGCCGGGTTGGTGCCGGCCTTGCAACGCGGTTTTCTGACGGCGGCGACGTCACTGTGGCGCATCGCCATCATGCGGCCCGGCAACGCTCCGCTGGACCAATTGGCCACGGAATTGGCCCAACCGCACGTCTCACAATTGAACGCGGGCCACGTGCGGGAGTGGCTGGCCGATTCGAGCCACGGCTTGGTGAAGACGGTTCGCGAGATGCGGCTTGCGGAAGGGGAGAGCCTGCTACTGGTGGTGGATCAGTTTGAGGAGCTGTTTCGTTTTCGCTCCGAGAGTCTGTCCAACGATGGGGGCGCGGAGGCGGCGCTGTTTGTGGCCTCTTTGCAGCAAGCGGCGCGGGTGGTGAGCCCGGCCATCTACGTGGTGCTGACGATGCGTTCCGATTTTCTCGGCGATTGCGCAGAGTTTACCGGGCTTCCGGAGTCCTTGAACGACAGCCAGTATCTGGTGCCGCGCCTGACCAATGAGCAGTTGCAATCCGCCATTGAACGCCCGCTGCGTTACGCCAACCTCGGGGACGGCCTGGGGGGCGTGGCGATTGCGCCGCGCCTCGTGCAAACTCTCCTGCAGGACATCGGCGGTAGTTCCGACCAGTTGCCGGTGCTGCAGCACGCCTTGAACCGCACTTTTCTGGCTTGGCGGCAGCAGAACGCGGGAGGGCCGATTGACTTGGAGCACTACGCCGGTTCCACCGTGGCGACCGCGTTGGACCACCATGCGGAAGAGATTTGGCGAAACCTGATGCCGGAGTTGCAGCCTTGGACGGAGCGCGTGTTTCGAGCACTCACCACCAGTGAAAACGGGCGCGCAGTGCGGCGTCCAACGGTGCTCAAAACTCTTTACGAAGTAACCGGGGCCCGCGAGGAAGCGCAGCGCGAGTGCGTGCGCGCCGTGATCCGCATCTTTCGGAGTGTGGGCAACTCATTTCTGGTGACGCCTCAACCGGGGGAGTTCGATGAGGAGACCGTCGTCGATATTTCGCACGAGAGTCTGATACGGAAATGGGAGCGCTTGAAAGAGTGGGTGGCGACGGAAAGCGATGCGGTGGATTGGTATCGCAGTGCGGCCGATGACTACGAATACTATCGGCGGGAGCAAGGGCGAACGTGGCGCGATCCGGAGTTGAAGAGGGCCTTGGAGTTCCGGGCCAACGGAAGCTGGAACGAAGCTTGGGCGCGCCGCGTGGGGGATACGCCTTTCGCCGAAGTGGAGGCTTTTCTGAATCGGGGAGCGGCTGAGCAGCAGGCCGAGGTGGAAGCGGAACAGGAAGACCTGCGGCGGGAGCGCGAACTGCTGGACGCGCGGTTTAAGGCCGAGCGGCGGGCCAAGCTGCTGGGAGGCACAGTGGCCATCGTCGCAATCGCCGCTGCGGCGCTGGTCTTCTATTGGTATCAGTCGGCGGTGACGCAGCGCAACGAAGCGCGGCGGCTGGGCGAGACGGTGGCCGCGCAGGCCGCCGCGCTGGAGCGCAGCGCGCAGGCCAGTAAAGAGATCGAAGCTGCTCGCTTGAAGACCGAAGAATTGTTGCGCGCGTTGCAAGCGTCCACCGGAGTGGAGCGCGAAAAGCTGAAGCAAGATCTGGCGGCGACCCAGGAAAAAAGCGAGCTACTGGAAAGTCAGCGAGCTCGGAGCGCGCGCGAAGCGAAGGAGCAGGCGAGCGCGGCGGCCAAAATACGGCAGAATGCGGACTACGCGAAATCGGACTATAACGTAGCTCTGCAAAAGATCGAGGAGTTGCAGAAAGAGGCGGATACCTTGCGGGCGGCGAACGCCAATTTCGCCAAGATCCTGCTGAAGGCAGGTAAGCCGGATGGGAAGGAGATACCGGGCACCCGAAGTTTTAAGAAGCCTTAGGCTGGGGGGCGGCGGTATTCGATGCGGAAGCGGCGGCGGGGTGGGTCTTTTTGATCGTGGAAGTCTTCGAAGCTGGACTCGCGGAGGCCTGCGGCGGAGAAGCCGGCGAGTTCGGCGGGCGTCAGCGGCCAGGGGATCTCTTCGTGACGCTCCGGTTGATCGCAGCCGCGACAGATGACGAGTAAGCGCTGTTTGACGAGGCCGGCGATCGCGGCCACGGCTTGGGCGCGGAGGGAACGGGGCAAGGCTTGAAGGGTGTAGGCCTCGATCACGAAATCGAAAGCAGGCAGCGAGTTTTGGAAGAGGTCGGCGGCGAGGTAGTTGACCGGAGATTGCGGGAAACGTTGCCGGCACCAGTCTATGGCGGTGGGAGATATGTCGAAAGCGGTGACGGCAAAGCCACGGGTGGCCAAGTATTCAGCGTCGTCGCCCAGGCCGCAACCAACCACTAAACCAGTGAGCCCGGCACCTTGTAAGTTGACCCGGGACGCCCAATCGATCAGGTGGGGATTGATGCCTTTTTCAGCCCAGGGGATGGCGGCGCGGTCACCGTTAGCCAGGGCGTAAGCGGGCTCAAACCAGCCGGTGGGGTCGCTTTGGCTCCAGTGCTTTTGCTGAAGGGGACCGAAGTCAATTTTGCCCATAGCCCCCAAGATATCAGTTGGGGTATCAATGGGGGCATTTGACGCTCTGGATGCCACTCCGCTAGACTCGTCATTGGATTACCATTACGTTCCTGCCTCTTTCTAGATGACGGCAGTAACGGTTCGGGCTCTGTCGCAGGGCCCCTGCAACATTACCGAGAGGAAACGACGATCAGTGGCTGCTGATGGCTTGAGACACATTTTTACCTCCGAGTCTGTGACCGAAGGACATCCCGATAAGATGGCCGACCAGATCTCGGACGCGATTCTTGATGCATGTTTGAAGGACGATCCGATGTCGCGCGTGGCTTGCGAGACTTTCGTTTCCACGGGTCTGTGCATCGTCGGGGGAGAGATCACGACCAAGTCGGTGTTCAACGCGCCGAACATTGCGCGGGAAGTGATCGCCGACATCGGTTTCACCAGCTCCGACATGGGTTATGACGCCAAGACCGTGGGCGTTTTGAATGCGATTCAAACGCAGTCGCCGGACATCGCGATGGGCGTGGACACGGGCGGCGCGGGCGACCAAGGTCTCATGTTTGGCTACGCGTGCGACGAGACCGAGGAGTTGATGCCGCTGCCGATCCAGATGGCACATCAGTTGGCGCGTCGTTTGAGTGAAGCTCGCCGTAGCGGAGAGCTGAAGTATCTGCGGCCGGACGGCAAGACGCAAGTGTCGGTGGAGTATGAGGACGGCGTGCCGGTGCGCATCGACGCCATTGTGGTGTCGACCCAGCATGCGGACACGGTGACCACGGAAAAGCTGCGTAAGGAAATCCGTTCGAAGGTGATCGACGCCGTGGTGCCCAAGGGCATGGTGGATAAGCGTACCGCTTATCACATTAACCCGACGGGCCGTTTCGTCATTGGCGGACCGCACGGAGATACGGGCCTAACGGGCCGCAAGATCATCGTCGACACGTATGGCGGCATGGGCCGGCATGGCGGCGGCGCGTTCTCCGGCAAGGACCCGACAAAAGTAGACCGCTCGGCTTGCTACGCGGCTCGCTACATCGCGAAGAACATTGTCGCGGCCAAGCTGGCGCGCAAAGTGGAAGTGCAGCTCGCTTACGCGATCGGCGTGGCTGAGCCGGTTTCGGTGTTGGTGGATGCCTTCGGTACCAGCGCGCTGACCGCGGCGGCGCTGACGCGGATGGTGCGTGAGCATTTCATCCTGACGCCGAAGGGGATCATCGACATGTTGAAGCTGCGCCGTCCGGTTTACCGGAAGACAGCGGCATTCGGCCACTTTGGCCGGACGGGCGATGGCTTCACTTGGGAAAAGACCGACAAGGCGGCAGCGCTCAAGAAGGCTGGCGCAGCGGCGCAGTAAGAGTTCTGCCTAGACAGAGAGGCGGCGGCCGGCCCTGGGGGGCTCGGGCGCCGTTTGTTTTTTGCTTAAGAGGTGCGGGCGATGTCGGCCCCAATACCCTGGAGCTTTTGCTCGATGCGTTCGTAGCCGCGATCGATGTGATACACGCGGTCGATGACGGTGGCGCCGGTAGCCATCAGGGCGGCAAGGACGAGCGAGGCGCTGGCGCGGAGGTCCGTGGCCATCACTTGGGCGCCGCTGAGTGGGGTGGGCCCGGCGACGATAGCTTGGCGGCCCTCAATGCGGATGTTGGCGCCCATGCGGGCGAGTTCCGGCGCATGCATAAATCGGTTTTCGAAGATGTTCTCTTTGACGAAGCTGATGCCGGTGGCTTGGGTCATCAGGGCCATGAATTGCGCTTGGAGGTCGGTGGGGAAGCCGGGGTGCTCTTCGGTGGTGATGTCGGTGGAGCGGAGGGATTCAGCGGCACGGACGAGCAGCGTGTCGGCGCTCTCCTCCTCGACGGTGACGCCAGCCTGCCGGAGCTTGGCGATGAGGGCCCCGAGATGGGCAGGTTGGCAGCCCGCAATGCGGACTTCGCCGCGGGTGATGGCGGCGGCGATCATGAAGGTGCCCGCTTCAATACGGTCCGGGATGATGCGGTGGCGGGTGCCGTGCAGACGCGCCACGCCCTGAACGCGCAGGGTGGACGTGCCGACGCCGGTGATCTTGGCGCCC
The DNA here is from genome assembly GCA_043776185.1 of Bryobacteraceae bacterium. Classification (GTDB taxonomy): domain Bacteria; phylum Acidobacteriota; class Terriglobia; order Bryobacterales; family Bryobacteraceae; genus JALHNI01. The sequence goes on from JAYVRS010000218.1 coordinate 7,483, forward strand.
ATCTTGATCAGCAAATGGGCGACGTCTTCCACTTCCGGTTCGC
>JAYVRS010000219.1:0-2311 GCA_043776185.1 Bryobacteraceae bacterium
TTAGGGGCCGCCGTGCGAACCAAAGGCAAGGCCGCACTCAGCGAACGGCATCGGGCCATCCTCTCCGAACAGGCCGTCGCCAAAAGCGCAATCGAGCGAGGCCGGGGCAAAGTGGTCTCCACTGTCGACAGCCTCATGAACGCCTTGATTGTCCATACCACCGGGCAGGATGCCGTCGCGCTCGCGGCCCTACCCGGCGTCAAAAAAGTCTATCTTGTGCACATGATGCGCAAGAGCCTCGACCGCGCCTTGGCCCTCCATCAAATCCCCGCCGCCTGGACCCTCATCGGTGGCCGCGACAAAGCCGGGGCCGGCATCAAAATCGGCATTCTGGACACCGGCATCACTCCCGACCATCCTGGCTTCCAGGACCCTTCACTCAGGTTCCCCGCCGGCTTCCCTCGCGCCTCCTCCGCCAAGAATATGACGCTAACCAACAACAAGATCATCGTGGCGCGCAGTTATGAGGACATCTACGAGTTGGACGAGCCGGACGATGCGCGTGATCGCGACGGCCATGGCACGGCGGTGGCCATGTGCGCGGCCGGCGTCACCAACACGGGTCCGCTGGCCACCATCACCGGCGTCGCACCCAAGGCCTGGATCGGCGGCTATAAGATTAGCCCGCTGAACGAGGGCAGCGCCTCGGACGACGCCATCTTAAAGGCCATGGACGATGCCTTGTCCGATGGCATGGATGTCATCAACCTCAGCTTCGGATCGCTATTTCAATTCTCCACCGGACCCGACTTCCTACCTGGCGTCGCCTTCGATCGCCTCAAGAATTTTGGCGTGATGGTCGTGGTAGCCGCCGGCAATGACGGACCCACCCTAAACTCTCTCTCCGACGTCGCCACCCAAGCCTCTGTCATCAGTGTGGGAGCCGTCCGCAACGACCGCATCCTGGCCAACAATGTCGTCGTAAACGGCGAGAGTTACCGGGCCTTTCCCGGTACTGGACCCAAACCAGCCAGCGCCATCTCCGGCAACATTCTCGATGTCTCCTCCATCGACCCCACCGGCTTTCTTTGCTCGGCGCTCCCCGGGGGCAGCGCCACGGGCCAAGTGGCCTTGATTCTGCGCGGCATCTGTACTTTTGAGGAGAAGCTCAATAATGCGCAAGCCGGTGGCGCCATCGCGGCCGTCATTTACACCGACGCCGCTCGGCCGGACGGGTTCACTCCCGCCGTCGGCGCAGCCACGTTGCCGGCCGTCCTGGTCAGCTTCGCCGACGGAGCCGCCATAAAAGCGGCCGCCGCCAAAGGGCCGGCGGTCACCGCAACGCTCCCCTTCAAACCGACCTCCTTCCCCCAAGATCCGCGCCTGCTGGCCTCCTTCTCCAGCAAAGGACCCACCTATGAATTCCGCATCAAGCCTGACCTCGCCGCCGCCGGCTCCGCCATCTACACCGCCGCCCAGAGCGTCGATGACCAAGGCGATAGCTACGCAAAAGACGGCTATCAAGTCATCGATGGCACCAGCTTCGCCTCGCCCATCGTCGCGGGTGCGGCCGCCGTGCTTCGCGCCGCTCGACCCGGCTTAACCATCGACCAGTACAACTCGCTCTTGATTAACGGAGCCACCCCGCTCTTTCGCAACGGAGGACCCGTGGTCGAGCGCGTGCAACAGACCGGGACAGGTGTCCTCAACCTCGAGGCAGCCCTGCGCAATACGGTCACCGTGTTCCCCACCTCGCTCACCTTTGGCGTCGGTAATGGCGTGCTGGCTGGGGCCCGGTCCGGAGACTATGTCCAGTTCGCCGTCACCAACATCGGCAAAGCCAACGACACCTTCAAGATCCGGGCGATCGCCTACGACTCAGCCCCCGCGCTCGAGTTCTCAGCCAACCCGGGCAATCTCGATCCCCAAGCCAATTACGAAATGACCCTCACCCCGGGCCAAACCAAGACTGTCTACGCCTACTGGACCGCCCGGCTGCCACGGGGAGAGTACCAAGGTCAGATTCTGGTGGAAGGCACCTCTAGCGCCGTATTAGCGCCCTATTGGTACGCCGCCCCATCCCTCATTCCGCGCGACGTGCTGGAACTAAATCCACCGAATCCGGCCGCCCGTCCAAGCTCCACCGTCACCCTCTATCTGCGAGTGGTGGACGAAACGGGTTTTCCCCTGACGACCGATGGAAATCTCCGATTCGCCGGGACGGCTTCCCCCGGAGCCACCATCGATTTGATGCCCGGCGTCATCTTCCCGAACCTGCGCGCCGTCCGCATGAGACTGGCCCCGACGGCCAGAAGCAACACCTTCCAGTTCACATTCGGCGATCTACGCCCCATCACCCACGTGATCACCG
>JAYVRS010000220.1:0-7518 GCA_043776185.1 Bryobacteraceae bacterium
ACTTGCAGGATGATACCGGCCACCAACAAGAGTCCGTTGCGGCCCCAGCGGCCGTCAGCCGCCATAGCCAGCGCCCGGCCGGGCCGCCAGCTTTCCAACATGCCCAGGATCAGGAACGCCGCGACCATGACGATCCAGACCGAGGGGCCTTCTAACTTCAACCAGAGCATCTGTTAATAGCGTATAGTCTTTTTGCCGTGATGCGATCTCACTCTTGATGACCTACTCTTATTGCCCAGCAGTGGGCGGTACGGGGACGATGGTGAGACTCTCGAGGTGTTCAAAATCGCGAAAATCCGCAGTCACGAGCGGGAGTTCCCATTGTTGCGCGGCGGCCGCAACCCAGGCATCAGCGGCGGTTATTGGCCGGCCAACCGCACGGTTCTCGGTCATGATCCCGGTCCATATGCGGCAGGTTGCGTCGTCCGGAAAAAGAGTAGTGCAGAGATCGATGTGATTCTCCAACTCTTACACCGTGTTGCACCCCATCGGTTCAGAGACGGCCATAGTAAGAGTTCTCCACGGGTCATAAACGAGATAAACCATTGATTGCCTTCGACGATCTCGAAGCATGTGCGGTGGAGGGAATGAGTGGGCTTGAAGAGGATCGACACGATATTGGTGTCGAGCAAGAGCATGTTCATTGCGGCTTGATTGGGGATCGCCGCCGAATTTCCCGCACCAGCTCACGAAGTTCATCCGCTTCTTCCGGATGCTGAAGATCCCGGTATGGAAGCACTGACACGGGAGGTTTTGCTCCGGGAATTGCCAGGGCGCGATTGGGTAACTGCTTTGGATCGATGACCACTTTCGCCATGTCCGTATCTTATCGCGAAACGATCAGGCTTTCGAGGAATCCGTCAGCGGCTTTGCGCTATCGACTAACATGGCCGCCGTGCCCAGTAGGACAAAACCGGCGGCGCACATCCAGAAGATCTCGCGCCAATCGCTATAATGCAGCGATGTGCCGAGGATGAAAGGGATCAGTTTGGCGATGGCGGACGCGCCGAAGTTACCCCACATGTTACTCCAGGCCAGCGTGGAGGCAACGTGGGTACCGCCGATATCCTGGGCCAATGCCCAGACGGCGGGCACCATGCTATCGGTGGCGAAAGCGACCAAACCGCAAGCCGCGGCTACGGCCAGCGGCGTGCCTAACAAAGGACAGAGTAAATAAGCGGCCACGGCTACGGAACTACCCGTCAGAAATGGCAAACGCCTACCCCAGGTTCGTCCAAAGCGGCGAGTTAGTGTGTCGCACCACCAACCGCCGAAGAGCACGCCTCCCAGACTGCAAGCTAGGGCGATCGAAACATAGCGGCTGGCGGTGACGCTGTCGAGCCCGCGGACTTCCTGTAAGTAAGTGGGTAGCCAAGTGATCAGGAAGGCCCAACCGATGTTCATGCCGATGGTGCCGAGGTTTAAGAACCAGAGTCCGCGATGGCGCACTAAGGCGTGCCAGGGCGACTTACGCCGGAGCGCTTGGATGGGTGGGGCACCGGTGAGGATCAGCTCCCGCTCGGCTTCATTGGTCCACGGATGGGCGGCGGGATCGTCGCGAAAGACGAGCTGGGTGGCGAGAGCTAAGCCCAGACCAATGGCGCCATAGATCCACAGGACGGGCCGCCAGGAGCCGAGCGCGGCGATGGCACCGGCCGTGAGCCACAGCGCCAGCGAATTGCCGATGCGGCCGCCGAACGCCACCACGCTGTTGGCGCGTCCGCGTTGCATGAAGGGAAACCAACGAGTCACTAACAGACTGCTAGCTGGGTAAGCTCCGGCCTCGGCGAGCCCGCAGGCGCAACGCACGACGATCAGCGAGATCAGGCCGCCGACAAAGCCAGTGAGTGCCGTACAGATGGACCACAGCACGATGTAAGTGACTAACATGCGCCGCGGTCCAAAGCGATCGGCCATATAACCGGCCGGCGTTTGCCCCAGGGCATAGGCGAGAAAAAAAGCAGCCAGGACGTCGCCGATACGGTCCTTGCCCAGCCCCAGCTCTTGTTGAAAGCTGGCCGACTGCACCACGGCCCCCATGCAGACGCGATCGAGATACAAGATGAAGGCGTTGGCCGTGGCGACGCCCAGCACGGCGTAGCGAACGCGCGTCGGATTCACGGTAAGTGCTCGCGCAAGAAGCGCAGGAAGTTTCCCTGGTAGAAATTGTCGATGTCTTCGGCCGAGTAACCACGCTTGGCCAGGGGCGTCGCCAACGTGACGAGGTCGGCGATGCTGTCGAGGTCCATCGGCGTCTGCTCGGTGCCGTAGCCCCCATCCAGGTCAGTGCCAATACCCACGTGGCGGGCATTGCCGGCGATCTGGCAGATGTGGTCGATGTGCTCGCAGATCTTTTCCATTTTCAAGCCGAAGTCCTGCGGGGTGGAGCGTTTGTGGGTCCAGCCATGGACCATCATGATGGCGTCAAAGGCCATCCCGATGACGGCACCGCGATCGACGAGAGCCTTGATTTGGTCGTCCGCCAGTTGACGATTCCAATCGGCTAGCGCGCGGCAATTGTGATGGCTGGCCCAGACGGGGCCATGGAAATGTCCGAGGGCATCCCAGAAGCTCTCATCGCAAAGATGAGTTACATCGAGAATGATCCCCAGGCGCTCCATTTCTTTGAGTAACTCGCGCCCTTTGTCAGTAAGTGGGCCCTCGTCGTCGGTGCCGTGGCCATAAATGCCGGGTCCGTAATGCACGGGTCCCATGGCGATGAGGCCATCGGCGCGCGATTTTTCCAGATGCCGCCAACTCAAGATGGAGTCGGCGCCCTCCAGGCTGAGTAAGTAGCCGATGGGCAACTTACTGGTATCTTCCGCCTCGCGCCAGAGCTTCGCATGCGCCTCCACCTGGGGCCACGTGCGCAGTTGCAGAAGCTCTCCGCTCTCTTCCATGGCGCGGTACCAGGCGAGTTGGCCTTGGGTCTGCGCCCAAGCTTGTTCCGGGCTGCGCCAGCCGGGCAGCGAACTGAAGCGGGCCGAGTAGCGCGCGATCTGGGTGGCGACGCAAAGTCCGATGCGGCCGCGTCGCATCTCCGGCAGGCAGACCGTGTTGCGCGTCCGGTCCGGCAGATCTTTCATGCCCAGCTCGCGCCGGCGGATCTCCACCTGAGGTAGGCGGATGTCGCGGTTCCACTCCATGGCGTTCATGGAAAGGTCGAGGTGGGCGTCGAAGATCAATTGCGGCATAACGCTCATCGTAACGCGACTAACAAGGCTCCGGACCAGCGTAGTAGAGCGACCTTCGCGCGCTCCAGGTGATACTGCGCATCATAGTAACCGATCCAGCGTTCGCCCTCGTTGAAACGGGCCTGCTCCACGTCGGCCAGAGTGGCGCGGCCACTCTCCTGGCGCGCCAAGGTGACCGCCACATTTTCGCGTTGGATCTCAAGGTCGAGCCGTGCGAGTTCGCGACCTCGCTCAGCATTGGTGACCGCTTGGTAAGCCCGCTGCGTCTCATAACTGGTCCGGTTGCGCACGCGGCCCACCTCAGTTCGCAAGCGGGAGGTCTCCGCGTGGGCTGTCGCAGTGGCCGCCGAAGCCGCCGTGCCCCCCAGCACGGGCAGTTGAACCGACACACCCAACTGCGCATTGTTGCGTTGGAAACGGTTGAAGTACTGATCGAAGTTGTTGAACTTGGCGAACAAGCCGTATTGCGCCACGAGGTCGACTTTCGGCATGCGGGCGGCGCGTTCCAATTGCAGGTTAAAGCCCTGCGCCAGCAAACTCGATTGGAGACGCTTCAATTCGTTTGAGCTTTCGAGAGCCTGCTTCACGGCCGCCGATTCTGACTCGGGTATCCCTTGAATCGGGGCCAGTTCCGGGCTGGTCTCGATGCGATCGTCCGCGCTTCCGCCGATCAGTAACGAGAGTTGCGTTTGCGCGAAGCGGGCATCGCCCTCCATCAGACGGGCCCGTTCTCGCGACCTTTCACGTTCCAGCTGCGCGCGCATCTCGTCCAGCCGGATGGCACGCCCTTCGCTCACTTTCGCTTTGATCGACTCGAGCACTTGGGTGAGCGCATCCACCTGCTTGGCCGCCACGCGAGCCAGCCGCGCAGCGCGGTCGGCGTCGAGATAGGCCATCGCTACGCGCTCGGCCACTTCCTCGCGCCGTCCCTCGACAGTCACCTTGGCCGTTCGGGCGTTTTCCCGCTCCTCAGCCAGCTTCAGGCTTTTGGTTTTGTCGTATATGGAAGCCACGCCGCGCGCTTGCACAATCGACGGCGCTGAACCGTCGATGCTCATCGGGAAGCCGTAGGTATAGGCCAGCCCGCTGCCGACATAGACTTTGGGAACGAAGGGGTCACGCGCCGCACGCACGGCTTCATTGGCCTTCAACTCGTCAAGACGCGCGAGCACCAGGTCCGGGTTCTGTTCCAGTGCCAAGTCGACCGCCTGCTTCAGTGACAGGGTTCTGGTTTCGGCGAACAGAGAGATCGCCAAAAGGAGCATGAGGAGTCGCATCATTCCGAGCGTACCGCGCTATGATGGAGCGCATGTTAAACCTTTTGCTGGGTTGGCTGGCCAGTGCCATCAGCCTGCTGGTCGTCGCCTATTTCGTGCCCGGCTTTCACGTCGATACCTTCGTCACCGCGCTGATCGCCGCCATCGTCATCGGCTTCATCAACGGCACGCTCGGCTTCCTGGTGAAGCTGGTGACCTTTCCCCTACGCCTGCTGACCCTGGGATTGCTCTCGTTGGTGATCAATGCGGTGATGTTGTGGGATCGCCACCTACTTTGTCCCCGGCTTCCGGATTGATACGTTCGTGACAGCGCTGATCGGATCGGTCTGTCTCAGCATCGTCAACTGGGCGTTGCGCTTGGTGCTCTCGACCCGTGACAGCGATAAGAGTTAACATTCATGCAACTGCAAACGCCCAGCTGATATGCTGAAGCATGCTGCTCTCTCGGGTAACCACCCTACTTTTAGCTTTCTCTCTCCTTGTTTTCGCGCAGTCCGAAATCGGTAGCGCTTCCCTCTCCGGCACGGTAACCGACCCCAGTGGTGCCGTCGTCGCCGGGGCGAAGGTGACTGTTTCAAACGTGGCCACTGGACTCGTGCGTTCTTTAACCACCACCGCCGCAGGCTTCTTTAATTTTGTGCGCCTGCCGGTGGGCACTTACAACGTGGAGGTGCTGCAAGGCGGCTTTAATGCCTTGAAGATCGATGCGCTGCCCCTCACGGTCGGCGGGCAGACCAATCTGGATTTGAAACTGCAAGTGACCTCGGCGGCGGCATCGGTAGATGTGAATACCGATTTGCCACTCGTCGAAACTATCCGCGCCAATACGGCTACGGCCGTCAACGAGAAGGCCGTTCGCGACTTACCGATCAATGGCCGTAACTTTCTGGACTTCACCGTCCTCACTCCGGGCGTGGTGCGCGACCCTCGCGGCGGTGACCTCAGCTTTGGCGGCCAACGCGGTACGGCTAACTCCTTGTTGATTGACGGCGGCGATTCCAATAACCTCTTCTTCGGCCAATCGTCCGGCCGAGCCGGCACCCGCAATCCCTATACGTTTTCGCAGGATGCGGTGCAGGAGTTTCAAGTGAACACCAATGGCTACGCGCCCGAGATCGGCCGCGCGGGCGGCGGCGTAATCAATGTGGTGACTAAGTCCGGCACGAACGCTTTGCATGGCACGGCTTTTTGGTTTTTCCGCGATAAGGCCATGAACGCGAACACTTTCTTCAATAACGCCGCCGGGCGCGTGCGCCAGCCGTATCACTTCAATCAATTTGGCGGTAATATCGGCGGACCCATCAAGAAAAACAAGCTGTTCTTCTTCTATAATTACGATGGCCAACGCAACACCTTGCCGAATGCGGTCTTCTTTCCACCCAACGTTACGATTCCGAACGACGCTGTGTCGCAACAGACGGCGCAGGACCTCCGTAAGTACCAGACCTCTTACACCACTGGCTTAGTGAACAACATTCATACGGCTAAGATCGACTACAATCTCTCGTCGACGCAGACCTTGAGTGTCCGTTACAATTTGCACCGGTTTACGGGACGGAACTTCGAGAACGGCGGCAATCAATCGGCGGCTGAGCACACCGGCAACTCGAAGAACACCACGGATAACTTGGCGTTTAACTACACCAAGATCTTTGGGGCCACGACGGTTTGGGATTCTCGTTTCATCTACCTGCGCGACGATGCCCCGGGCGAAGCCAATTCCGCTGACCCGGAGGCGCAGATCCGCCAAAGCGGCGCCACCATGCTCTCCATCGGGCGCAATAGCTTTTCGCCACGCTACACGAACTCGAAGAAGTATCAGATCATCAACGCGTTGTCGCTCTCGCGCGGCAAGCATAGTTACAAGGTGGGCGGCGATCTGAACTTCGAGCGAATTTCTAATTTCTTTCCAGGAAACTTCAGCGGCGCTTTCATCTTCGACTCTCTAATCGACTTTGCTAATCGCCGTCCCTCGTCTTTTACGCAAGGCTTCGCCGGCGCAGGTACCAACGGGGCGACGACTTATCCGAATGCCAATGAGGTAGCGTTCTTCGCCCAGGATCAATGGCGGCTGAACGACCGTTTGACTCTGACTTACGGCGGACGCTATGACTTGTTCACCTACGCGCAGAATCCGGTGAAGAATCCGGATGCGGGGCTGGCTGCGGCGAAACTCGATACGTCGCGTTTCAACCGGGACACGAATAACCTGGCCGGCCGCCTAGGGTTCGCCTACCGCCTCGATAAAGAAGGCAAGCAAGTGTTCCGCGGAGGCTACGGCATGTTCTACGGCCGCACGGCTTCCATTCTCGTAGGCACCTCGCATTCGCAGAACGGCATTCAGGTGCAGACTTACTCGCTGAACGGCGGCATTCCGGCGCAAGCGGCGCTGATTCCGCGTTACCCGGCAGTTCTTTCAGCGCCGCCCACGCTGCTACGCACGCCCGATATCTACGTGGTGGCTCCGGATTACGTACAGCCGCTCAGCCACCAATTTAACTTCAACTACGAATTGCAAGTAAGCCGCGACGCCGCCATCACTTTCGGATACCTCGGTGTGCGCGGCGAGCATCTCACGCGGGCTCGCGATATCAACCATTTTCCGTTGGAGTACACGACGGCTACGTTCAGCAACGGCAATGGTCCGGTGCAGGTGGGGCGCCGGCCAAATACGCGCCCCAATCCAAACTTCGGACGTATTACGCTTAACGATTCGGGCGGCGATTCCATCTATCATGCGGGCTTTATCCAAATCACAAAGCGGTATGCGGAGAACTTTCAGTTCCTGGCGAGTTACACGTGGTCGAAGGTGATCGACACGCTACCCGACCAGACGTCCGTGGTGCCGAACAATGGCGGCGACGATGCCAAGGTGGCATTCGATACGCTGCTGCCGAATGCGGATCGCGCTTTGGGCGACGCTCATGTCCCTTTCCGGTTCGTCTTCTCGGGTGTCTGGGATTTGAATTACTTCAAGAATTCGAGCCCGGTGATGAAGCACGTGTTGGGCGGTTGGCAGATTTCGGGTATCTCGACTTCGCAGTCCG